>DASVRB010000492.1:0-7577 GCA_036388835.1 Thermoanaerobaculia bacterium
ACCTCGCCGGGGGTGAACTCGCCGAAGGTGATGTAGTACTTCGGGTGCGGCGTGAAGACGAGGTTCATGTTCGGCTGGGCCTGCACCGCGAAGGTGCCGGCGCCCGACATACCGATGCCGACTGCCGCCTGCTTCAGCGGTACGCTCGAATCCTCGCGGATGTAGAGGCTGCCGCCCTGCGGACCCTGCTGCTGGTTCTGGAACGTGTACATCCCGCCGGCATTCGAGAAGGTGACCTGGTTCGTTTTCGTCAGGTCGGCGTTCCAGGTCTGAGACGCGGCGAAGAGGACGCCCGGAATCAGCTCGCCGGTCTCGGCCCAGGTGAAGCTGTAGTCGACCGTCCAGCTGAACACCGCGCGGGTCGTCGGCGCGGTGGCCTTGGCGAACCACGCCAGCGACTGCACGTTCGGATTGCCGATGTTCGGATCGTCCTGATAGACGCAGGCCGATCCTGGGTTGCTCGAGTTGTTGGCGAAGATGAGGGTGTAGCTGACGCCGCGGTTGCCACTGCCGTTGTCGATGCTCATGATTGTGTTTCTCCCTTTTTTTCTTTTGGACTGCTTCCTGTGGAAGTCACTGGGAAAACGGCCGAAACAACGTCTTCGTGAGTTTTTTCGGCGCGTTTGCGTAATGCCTCGCGCAGAAGAATTGCGGTGAGCGGATCGTGTGCGCCGGCCTGCCGCGCGCGCTCGAGCCAGGTCACGGCTTCCTGTGCATTTCCGTGCTGCAGTGCGAGCTGGCCGAGGAGGCGCAAATGGCGCTCCGCGTCGCTGCCGCGAGCGATTGCGGCGAGGAGCGTGCGCTCGGCGCACCGCACCAGTCCGGCCGCGGCATCGGCTAACGCGTGGAGATGCATCCGGTCCGACTCGCGACCGGCCTCGCGTGCGCCGCGCGCGTACAGCGCCTCCGCTTCGTCATTGCGGCCGAGGGCCGTGTAAATCGCGCCGAGCTCGAGCCACGGCTGCAGCGGGAACGGCGATCGCTCGAGTGCATAGCGGTAATACGGGATGGCGTCGGCGAGCCGGCCGCAGACGGCGAGGACGCGCGCCAGCTCGAGGCGGCGCCGCCATCCGCCGGGAAACTTCGCGATCTCCCCCTCCAGTCGCGCGATGCGCCGTTCCGGCTGGCGCGGCCGTTCGATGTCGATGGAGAGCAGCACTTCGCAATCGCCGACGCGCACGACGTGCAGGAGCGGAGTGGTCGTGGTGCGGGGCGCGCGCTGCCGCGGCGGCGGCGTTCCGTGCGTGGTGACGAGGCGCTGCAGACATTTGCGCGCCTGCTCCATTCGCTTGCGCGCCGTGACCTCGCGAATGCCGAGCTCGCGCGCGATCTGCCCGTACGTGCGATTCGCGCGCAGCAGCGGATCGGCGACCGCGAACAGGATCGGCGGCAGCGCGTCGATGGCGCGGTCGAGCAGCCGCTCGCGCTCGCGCTGTAGCAGCATCGTCTCGGGATCGGGAGCGGCATCGGCGATCGAGTACGCGAGGCCGCCGTCGTCATCGAGACTCAGCTCGCCGCGGCGGCGCCGCTCGCGATGCAGGTCCATGCAGACGTTGCGTGCGAGGGTCAGCAGCCATGCGCGCGCGTGGCTGTCGTCGCGAAACGGTGCGGGCCAGTTGGTGAAGGCCTGAATGGCCGCGCGGCCATACGCCTCGTCCGCCTGATCGCGGTCGCGTCCGAGCCAGCCGACGCAGGCGCGATACACCGCGCTGTGGTTGCGATCCCAGATGTGGATGAAGGTGTCGTGCTGCTCGTGGTGCCTTGCCTGTCGGTTCTGCACTGCTCCGCTCACTCGCTCGGGTCGCGTGGTGTTGCGGATCCGGCGAGCGGCGGTCCCGTGACCGCCGTGCAGAAGCCGAGGGCCGGCGCGCCCGCAAGTGCGCTGGAACGAGACCGCTGCTGAAAGCTCGTGAACCCGGGAGCGCGCGGCCGGTGCGGCGCGAACGCTCAGGACCGGCGGCACTCCGCAACCCGAACGTTTGCCGCGGCCGGGATGTGATTTTTTTCCGGCGTTATGTGCGTCGGTCGTTTCTCTACAGGGCGTGCCTGGAGGCGGCGGCCATCCGTCTGTTCGCGGAGGCGGTCGGCGCGATCGTCCAGATGTTGTCTGCACCGAGGAGGGCGCTCATCGACGTGACGTTCGCCGGAAAGACGATCTCGGTGGCGCCGGCGCTCTCTACGTCGATGACCTCTCCGGCCGTGAACGATCCGAACGCAATCCAGTACCGCGGTCGTGGATCGAAGCGGAGGGTCACGTTCGGCTGCATCGGCACGATTGTGGTGGTCTGGTCGGCCATCCCGATGCCCGCCACGCCGAGACGCGCCGGAATCGTCGACACCTGCACCATCACGAGCGATCCGGCCGATCCGGCGGTCTGATTCGCGAACGTGAACGTGCCGCCGCCGTACGTCAGCGTGATCTGGTTCGTGCTCGTGAGGTCAGCCGGCCAGACCTGCGACGCCGTGATGAGAGCCCCCGGCTCCAGCGTCGCCGCGGAGCTCGACCAGACGAACGCGTAATCGGTCATCCACTGGAACGTCAGCCGCGTGCGCGGGGTCGCGCGACGGGTGAGCCACGCCACCGGCACCGCGCCGAGCGGCGCCGTGGCCACGGTCTGATACAGGCAGACATCCCCGGTCGCCGTCGACTGGTTGAGCACGAGCACTGAGTACGTGTAGCCGGGGGGCATCTCGCGACAGGGACGCTGCCGGCGTCGCGTATGTGATTTTTTGCGGCGTTTGCCGCGGCGATCCGTTATTCGTCGCGCTGCGCGTCGAGCCCGATCATGCGCGGGTTCACCTGCGACGTCGGCATGACGGACCAGGTGTTGTCCTCGTTCAGGACTGCCGTCATCGAGTAGACGTTCGGTGGGAACTGGAGCTCCGCTTTGTTGGCGATCGACGGGATGTCCAGCACCTCGCCGGGGGTGAACTCGCCGAAGGTGATGTAGTACTTCGGGTTCGGCGTGAAGACGAGGTTCATGTTTGGCTGCGCCTGCATCGCGAAGGTGCCGGCGCCCGACATGCCGATACCGACGGCCGCCTGCTTCAGCGGTATGGCCGAATCCTCGCGAATGTAGAGGCTGCCGGGCCGGGGACCCTGCTGCTGGTTAGAGAACATGTACATGCCGCCCGCCGTCGAGAAGGTGATCTGGTTCGTGCTCGTCAGGTCGGCAGCCCAGGTCTGCGACGCGGCGAACAGAACGCCCGGGATCAGCTCGCCGGTCTCGGCCCAGGTGAAGCAGTAGTCGACCGTCCAGTTGAACACCGCGCGGGTCGTCGGCGCGGCGGCCTTGGCGAACCACGCCAGCGACTGCGCGTTCGGAGCGAAGATGTTCGTATCGACCTGATAGATGCACGCCGATACTGCGTTGCTCGAATTGTTCTGAAAGATGACCGTGTACTCGACGCCGCGTCCTGCGCTGCTGTTCGCCATCGCCTTTTCTCCTTCATTCATTCTAGACGGCGGGGCAAGACGACACCTCTACTAACATCGTGCGGATGAGAAAAGCTCTCGCGGCCGCGTTCCTCACCTTCCTCATTTCCCTTCCTGCACAGGCGACGTTCTCGATCGCGGCCGTCGATCCGAAAACCGGAGAGGCGGCGGTGATCGTGACGACGCGCGTGCCGTTCGTCGGACGTGCGGTGCCGTGGGTGCGTGCCGGTGTCGGCGCGGTGGCGACGCAATCATGGACGGTCGTGGAGTACGGCACCCGCGGGCTCGACCTGCTCGCGAAAGGGGTCGCGCCGGAAGAGGCGCTGAAGCAACTGCTCGCCGACGATCAGGGGCGCGAGCTGCGCCAGCTCGGCATCATCGACATGAAGGGACGCACTGCCTCCTTCACCGGAAAAGAGAACGGCGCCTGGGCCGGCAGCCGTCAGGGGAAGAACTACACGGTGCAGGGCAACATCCTGGTCGGGCCGGAAGTGGTCGACGCGGTGGCGGCGCATCTCGACGCGACCGACGGAACGGGCATGCCGCTCGCGGAACGATTGATCCTCGCGCTGGAAGCGGGTCAGGCGAAAGGAGGCGACAAGCGCTGGGGCTACTCGCAAAGCGCGGCCATTCGGGTCGCCGATCCGAACAATCCTGGCCGCGGCGGCGATCACATCTCTCTATCGATCGACGTCGGCGAGCACGCGGAGCCGGTGGCGGAACTGAAGCGGATCTATTACCGCACCGCGCAACGCCTCGGGTACCGCTCGTTCTCCGACATCCGCGGCGAGGACGTCCTGGAGTTGAAACGAATGCTCCACGCCCTCGGCTACTGGCGCAAAGAGATCGCCACCTTCCCCGCCGAGCCGCAATTCGAAGGCGATCGCGCCCTCATGCGCACCGACCCGAAAAAGTTTCAGGAACAGGTCGCCGAGTACACGAAGAAAGCGGAAGCGTACGAGCAGCAATACGCCGTCTATGACGCCGAAGCGATGGACGCCGTGGACCGCTTTCGCAAAGAGCACGGGCTCGAATACGAGGGGAACGCACGCGGGCTGGTGGATGAGCGGTTCGTGAGTGCGTTGCGGGAGCGGTATTACGGCAGGGCGAAGAAGTAGCGCGCGGTCCGCACCCTTTTGTCATCCCGAGCGTAGCGAGGGACCTGGGTGGGAGGGCCGCGGAAGGCATCTGCATCGCGCCCCACCCGCCCAGGTCCCTCGCTACGCTCGGGATGACATGTGGGGGTGTCTGACGCAGGTGGAGGACAGGCAATCCTGCCTGTCCCCTCGTCGTCATTGCGTTCAGAGAGGACAGGCATGATTGCCTGTCCTCCACCCGGGCGACGACCGTAGCCTCGAGGCGCCGGTCGTCGCATTTTGAGATCCTTCGCTAACGCTCAGGATGACGGGGTTGGGACAGGCAGGATTGCCTGTCCTCCACCCGCGTTCCCCGCACCAACTCTCGATTTATGTAGACGGACTGCCTTCCGTCCTGTAAATAGTTATCTCCAATCCCGATCCAACCATGAGTGCCTTCCTTGCGGCCGTGCTTGCGTACCCGACGGTGGTCTTCACCGTGCTGCTCGTTTTCTTTCTGCTCTATGCGGTGGCGACGGTGCTCGGGGCGGCGGACATCGAGTGGCTGGATGGGGCGCTGGGCGTGGATGACGTGAACGACAGCGTGCTCGAAGGGGCGATGCATTCGCTCGGCGTGGCGGGGATTCCGATCACGGTGTTCGGCGGGATCGCGACGGTGTTCGCGTGGCTCACGAGCTACACGGCGGACCGTTTTCTGCCGGACTCGCTCCTCGTCGACAGCGCGATCGGCCTCGGCTCGGCCTTCGTCGGATTGATCGCGGGCGCGCTGGCCGTGCGTCCGCTGCGCAGCGTTTTCACGACCGCGCCGGCGCGGCATCGCAACGATCTGGTCGGGAAGATCTGCACCGTCCGTTCGCTGCGCGTCGACGGAAACTCCGGCACCGCGGAAGTCGGCGACTTCATCGCCGAGGTGCGCTGCTTCCGCGCGAACGAACTGACGCTCGGCAGCACCGCGATCGTCTACGACTACGACTCAGAACAAGGCATCTACCACGTCGGCCCGATCGACCCCTCGATCGCCTCGGACGTCCTGCCCGCGAGCACCGCGGGCGCGGCGCGGCAGACGGAAATCGCGTAACAACAGGAGAAAACCATGGACCTCGTCATTGCCGTGATCGTCGGCGCAACCCTTCTCGTCGTCGCCTTTTTCGTGGTCGGAGTGATGATCGCGAAGTTCTACCGGAAGGTCGAACAAGGCAAGGCGCTGATCGTCAACAAAATGAAGGCGGAGCCGGAGGTGACGTTCACCGGCGCCACCGTGCTGCCGATCATCCACAAAGCCGAGGTCATGGACATTTCGGTAAAGACGATCGAGATCGACCGCCGCGCCAAGGATGGCCTGATCTGCCGCGACAACATCCGCGCCGACATCAAGGTCACGTTCTTCGTGCGCGTGAACAAGACGGTCGAGGACGTGATCAAGGTCGCGCAGTCGATCGGCTGCGCGCGCGCGTCCGATCCGCTGACGCTCGAGGCGCTGTTCAGCGCCAAGTTCTCCGAGGGATTGAAGACTGTCGGCAAGCAGCTCGACTTCGTCGATCTCTACACCAAGCGTCATGAGTTCCGCGACGCGATCATCACCCTCATCGGCCGCGACCTGAACGGCTACGTCCTCGAAGACGCGGCCATCGATTATCTCGAGCAGACGCCGATCGCGAATCTCGACCCGATGAACATCCTCGACGCGCAGGGCATCCGCAAAATCACGGAGCTGACGTCGACCGAGCACGTGCGGACGAACGAGTTCGTGAACACGGAAAAGAAGCTGACCAAGAAGCAGGACGTCGAGGCGCAGGAAGCGATCCTCGAGCTCGAACGGCAGCAGGCGGATGCCGAGGCGAAGCAGAAGCGCGAGATCGAATCGGTGCGCGCGCGCGAAGCGGCGGAATTGCTGAAGATTCAGGCCGAGGAGCGTCTCCGCTCCGAGACGGCGCGCATCGCGACCGATGAAGAAGTGGCGGTGAGCGAGCAGAACAAGCAGCGCCAGATCGAGGTCGCGCAGAAGAATCGCGAGCGCGTGGTCGGCATCGAGACCGAGCGCGTGGAGAAGGACCGGATGCTCGAAGCGGTGTCGCGCGAGCGCGCGGTCGAGCTGTCGCGCATCGAGAAAGAGAAGGCGCTGGAAGTCGAGCGCAAAGCGATTCAGGACGTCATCCGCGAGCGCGTGGTCGTCGAGCGCGGCGTCGTCGAGGAGCAGGAGCGCATCAAGTCGGTGCAGGTGCTCGAGGACGCGAAACGCAATCGCGACGCCGTGATCATCGCGGCCGAGGCGGAAGCGCAGGAGAAGCTGGTCAAGGACATCAAGTCGGCGGAAGCGGCCGAGCAGGCGTCGGTGCATCACGCCAAAGAGCGCGTCACGCGCGCGGAAGCGGAGCTCGAAGCCGCCGATCGCGAGGCGCGCGCGAAGATCCGTCTGGCTGAGGGAACGCAGGCGCAGGAAGCGGCCAGCGGCCTGGCAGAGGCGAAGGTGAAGGAAGCGGATGCAATCGCGAGCGAGAAGCAGGGCCTCGCGCTGATCCGCGTGCGGGAAGCGGAAGCGGCCGCCATCGCGAAGCTCGGCGCCGCCGAGGCGTCGGTGCTGCGCGAGAAAGCGATGGCCGAGGCGAACGGCATTCAGGAGAAGCTGGTGGCGGAAGCGGCCGGCCTCGAGAAGAAGGCCGCCGCGATGCAGCACTTCGACGTGGCCACGCGCGAGCACGAGGAGTTCCGTCTCCGCATCGAGACCGAGCGCGCGCTCGGCAGCGAGGAAATCCGCGCCCGTCAAGCCGTCGAGGAAGCGAAAGCGCAAATCCTCGGCGTGGCACTGCAGAACGCCAAGATCGACATCGTCGGCGGCGACGGCCAGTTCCTCGACCGCGTCGTGAACTCGGTCGGGATGGGCAAAGCGGTCGACTCGTTCCTGAAAGAGAGCGAGACCGCGCAGGCGGTGATGGCGAAGCTCGGGGTGAAGACGCCGGATGTGGTCGTGCCGGCCACGCCGATGGCCGAGCCGAAGCTGCCGGTCGTCCGCGCGGACTGATTCGTGATTTGTGGAGCGGCGGGGG
>DASVRB010000493.1:0-4570 GCA_036388835.1 Thermoanaerobaculia bacterium
CGGCGTCGGCCGTCGATTTTTGAGATCCTTCGCTAACGCTCAGGATGACGGCGTTAGTTAATCGTCACAGCGGCTCGACCGTGGCCCCGATGATGAAGCCGCTGAAACTCGCGTTGTGGCGGATGGCGTCGACGGGGAAGCTGGGGAGGGTTTCGATGCGGCTGAGTTTTCGGTAGAGGTTCTGGTAGGCGATGCTTTGCGATTCGACGGCTTCGGCGGTCAGCGGGACGGCGAGGCCGTAACGTTCGGCGTCGATGCCGTCGAGGCGGATCGGGCGGCGGACTTCTTCGGAGAGCGGATCCCATTCGCCGACCAGGATCACCGGCTCGCTGCCGCCGGTCGATTCGCAGACGACGAGGTCGCCGATGCCGCTTTCGCGATCGGCGTCGGTCGTCGCGTGAAAGTTCTTCGCGGCGCTCCGGTTGCGCTCCTGTTGCAGCAGTTGCAGAAGCGGCTTCGGGTCATCGATGAATGAGATCTCGGCCTGGTCGGCGCTCAGCGCGACGACTTCCGCGATCTCCTGCGCGCCGATGCCTTTGAGCGAAACCGAGCCGAGGAGACGGATGCCGAGGTAGTCGCCCGATTCGCCGCCGGTCGGGAAGCCGAGATAGACGTTCCACGGCGCGCGGAGGCGGTACATCTTCTGTCCGTCTTCCAGCAACTCGGTCGAGAGCTGACGAATGAAGGGGATGGAGACGACGATCCCTTCATTCACCAGATGCCCGTTTTCGTTGACGTACGCGTAGAACTCGCGCTGCTGCTGCGTGACGTCGCCAGTGTCGACGCTGCGCGAGAGCGGCGCGAAGAAGCGATAGACGTCGTTCTGGTCGTAGCCGTGCGCGAGCAGCAACTGCTGGATGTCTTCGAGCTCTTTGGTGGTCTTGCCGGTGGTGAGGCGCGAGAGCTCGACGATGCCGGGGCCGTAGAACTCCATGATCTGCGTGCCGTCGGCCGAGACCTGCATCGGGAGGAGGCGGTAGTAGCCGTAGTTGAGGGCGATGCGCATTCCTTTGTTGAATGCGAATCCATTCGCTCGGGCGGTCGAATAGAACTTCTGCACGGCGATGGCGGCCTGCACGGTGCGGGTAGCGCGGCGTGAGGTGTAGAACGCGCCGTCGCCGAGGAACTTCTCGAAGGTGAGGCCGTAACGGCGGGTGATGTCGGCCAACTCGCGCTGAAACTCGAGCATCTGGCGATACGAGCTCTGTTCCTCACCTTTGCCGCCGCGCGCGATCTCGCCGAGGGTCTCGGTGAATGAGGTGATGTCGTAGACGAGGCCGTAGCGATAGACGATCGGCTCGACGACGCCGCGGCGGCCGAAGTTCATCGGACGGATCGCGCGCGAGTAGATCGCGCCGCTGGAGTCGTCGGCGACGTTCTCTCCGTCCTCCGAGGTTTTCATCCAGGTGATGCCGCGCCGGAGCGCCTGCACGACGAAGAACTCGAGGAGCTTGCGCGCGGTGGTGTCGAGGATGGAAAGCTCGGTCGGCGCCTTGAACGACGGGTGCTCGCCGAGCAACTGCCAGATGCGCTGGTCGAAGAGCATCACGACGTGCGGCGTGCCGTTCTCCGGATAGCCGAGGAGCGTCGTGGCGCGGCGGAGGATCCGGTCGCGCGTGAGGAGGTCGCTCGCGGAGGTCCGCAGCGACTCGAAGGACTTGCGGAACGCGTCGAAGTCGCGCCGCAGATATCCATGAAAGTAGGCGCGCAGCTCGCGCAGATCGGGACTGACGAACTCCTCGGCCGCAATGAGCGGGTTGTCGAGGATCACCTGCATGAACCCGTTGCCGGCGACGTGCTCGCGCATCGCCGCGGCCCACTTCGTATGCAGCATGTACTTCAGCCGGTCCGCTTCGTCGCGCGAGAGGCCGGCTTTGATGGCGCTGCGCGCGAACAGCGCGAACTGTTTCGAGAGCTGTTGCGTGTGCAGGAGCCAGAACACCGAGTGGTAATCGGCGAGGACGCTCGATTCGATGGCGTTGCGGGCGAGTTTGAGGACCTGCTCGCGGTACGCGTTCATGAGGTCGCGCGTGCGGGTGGTCTCGTGGCCGCGCTGCACGAGCTGTTCGTTCGCCCACTTCTCGAAACGGGTCTCCACCTCGTCGACCGTGGCCGAGCGGGTGAGCGGGAAGCCGAAGCCTTTCGGCTCGAGCTCATCGAGGAGAAAAATTTTCGCCGGCACGGGGAGCAGCTCGGTGGACGTGCCGACGGCGTCGGTGAGGAAATGGCGGAGATCGATGTTCCGCCGGAACGGAAATGCGTCCTGACGGCTCTTCAGGAACTGGATGAGGTTCTCGTGCACCGCGAGCGCAACCGTGCGGTTCTCATGCCGTTTGGTGATGTGGATCACGACTCGGCAGCAAAATTGAATGCAGCGGTTTCGGCCGTAGTACCCGGCGTCAGCCGTTCACCTCACAATTTCGAATCACCCGGAGGCTTGGTGTTGCGTAGATCAGTCGGCGTCCTCCTGATTGTTTTGCTGGCCGCGTCATCCGTCACGGCCGCGACGCCGGAGGCCTCGTTCGAGCTCGGGATGCGGGCGTTTCGCGCCGGAGATTACGCATCCGCGGTCGTCGACCTGCAGTCCGCCGCCGACGCGTTTGGCCTGGCCGGCGCGGAGCGGATGGCCTCGTATCAGACGGCGCTCGTCTATCTCGCGCTCGCGCAGTTCCGCCTCGATCGCGAGGACGATGCGCGCGCCACGGTGAATCGTCTGCTCGAGGCGGAGCGGGCCTATCCCGCGTACGCGACTCTGCCGCTCGATAATGATGCGGTCGACTTCGAGGCGCTGGCCGCCGCGCTCGCGCCGGGAAATACGCTGCCGCGCAACACGCAACTGGTGGTGGGCGATGCGTTGACGCCGTTGCCGACGGTGCGGCCCGTGACGCCGCCGCAGGAAACGCCGGTGACGACGACGCCGGCCGCGGTCGAAGCGACGACCGAGGTGCGGGTCGAGGAGATTCAGGCGGACACCGAGCGCCGGATTGCCGCAATCGAGGCGGAGGCGACTCGCCGCATTGCGGAAATTCAGGCCGACGCCGATCGCCGCATCGCCGCGGCGCAGGCCGCGGCGGACGCACGCGTGGCCGCGGCTCAGGCGGCGGCGAACGAACGGGTTGCAGCGGCGGAACAGCAGGCGCAGCGCGATGCGGACGCGCGCATCGCCGCGCTGAATCGCCGCGCGGACGAGCAGATCGCGTCGTCGACACAGACGGAGACACCGACGCTGACGACGCAGCCACCGGTGGAAACGCGTCCCGCGGCAACGACCGGCACGGCCCACCTGACGACGCTGCGTGAGGCGGACGAGCTCGTGCGGCGGGGTGAGGTGGATGCGGCGCACGAGGTCTACGTGCGCCTGGCGAACGATGGCAACGTCGAGCGGAATGTGCTCGCGGAGTCGGCAGTCGGTCTCTATCGCATCGGCTCGTATCGTGAGGCGGTGGATGCGTTTCACCGCATGAATGTGTTCGCTCGCGGCGAGGAAGACCTTCGTTATTACTTTGCGGTCGCACTCTATGAGAGCGGCGACTATCGCGGCGCGCAGAAGGAGCTTGCCTGCGCGCTGCCGTTCATCGAGGTGACGGACGACGTGGCGCGGTACCGCTTGAAGATCGAACAGGCTGTGGCAGTGACGATGGCGCAGAACTTCTGATTTCCCCCGAGACTCATGACTGAACAGACCCGGCGCAGCGTTCTTCGATACGGAATCGCGATCGACCTCGTGATTCTCGCCGCGGGTGTAACCATGCTCCTGCCGCCGACGCCGGCGGTGTTGATCGCCGTCTTCACGGTGGCTTCGTCCCTCGGCGCGGTCCGCGGCGGCTGGCGCGGCGGTGCGGTGGCGATTTTCCTTTCTCTCTTCGCACTCGGCCTCATGTTCCCCGAGGTCATTCGCCCGTCGCATCTCGCAACGTACATGGGCTTGGCGATGATCGGTGCCGCGGCAGTCGTGGCGGCGACGCGTCCGAAGTTCGTGATGCAGCCGGCGGCGCTGGCGGCCGCCGCGGCTCCGATTGCGGTGCCGAGCGATCCTGAATTCGATGGTGCGGACGCGGAACCGGAAACGTTCGCCGAGAAGCCGCTGCAACGCGGGTCGGTGAGCGCGCTCCATCTGCACGATGCGACGTCCGAGTCGCATCCCGCACCGAGCCGCAACAAAGGGGCGATGCGGCGCCGCGCGAAAGAAGAAGCGAAGGCACGCCGCCAGGCGGAGGAAGAACAGCGTGTCGCCGCGGCGCGGGCGAAGCGGGAGGCGGAGGTAGCGCGGCAGCGCGTGGAGATGGAAGTCGCGCGCGTGGAGCGCGAGCGCCTCGCCACCGAGCGGCGTGATGCCGAACGTCGTGCCGCCGAGGAAGCGCGCGATCGTGCAGAAGCCGAGCGCATTCGGGTCTCGAAAGAGCTGGAAGAGCGGATCGCACGCGAACGCGAAGAGGCGCGCCTCGAACAGGAGCGTGTCGAAGCGGAGCGCCTTGCCGCGGAAGCGGCGCTCGTCGCGGCGACAGAAGAGCGCGAACGGGTAGCGCGCGAGCTCGAGGCGCAACTCGCCCGCGAGCGCGCGGAGGCGGAG
>DASVRB010000494.1:0-6564 GCA_036388835.1 Thermoanaerobaculia bacterium
GACCGCCGCCGCCACCACCGGTGCGCGGGCGGTCTTCAGCAGCGTTCACGCGAAGTGCGCGACCGCCGAGCTGATAGCCGTTGAATTTTTCGATCGCCGACGCGGCATCCGCGTCGCTCTCGTATTCGACGAAAGCGAAACCGCGGGGGCGGCCGCTTTCGCGATCCATCGGCAGGAACACATCGCGCACCGTGCCGACCTGCTGAAACAGGTCCTGGACCTCGGTACGCGTGGTGTTGAAATCAAGATTCCCTACAAATACTTTCGAAGGCATTCATCCGTCACTTTCTGCCCATTGCGTTCCCGACAGTCTGACAGGGCGAGGAGAGGATTCGCAAGCTCCGTTCCTTTTCAGTAACCGGCCGCGCATTTTTCGCCTCTCCTCACCACTGTTTGTACCCTTGCGAACCATCCGCGGGCGAACGGACCGCGCACGCCCCGGTGCTATCCTTCGAAACCAGTAACTGCGGCCCTTGAGGAGACCACCAACATGACGGTTCAGTCCGCCCCTTCGTCGATCGAGCGGGAGCTGGAGTTCCGCAAGAAGCTCACCACGATCGCCAACCAGATCAACTCGGCCGAGTCGATCCCGCACATCCTGATGACGCTCAAGGACCGCATCCTCGAGCTGCTCGATGCGGAGCGCCTCACCATCTACGCGATCGACACCAAAAACCAGGAGCTCTACTCGCTGCAGAAGGTCGGCGACATGCCGAAAGAGATCCGCGTCCCGAAGTCGTTCGCGTCGATCTCCGGCTTCACCGCCCTCGCGCGCAAGACCCTCAACGTCAAAGACGCGTACGACACCGAGGAGCTGCAGAAGTTCCACGCGAACCTCCGGTTCGACCAGCGCTGGGACAAGCAGACCGGATTCCGCACCAAAGCCGTCCTGGCGGTGCCGATCCTTTTCGAGAAGTACCTCCTCGGCGTGGTGCAGCTCATCAACAAACGCCACGGCGTCGCCTTCACGGCGCAGGACGAGGATGCCGCCGAAGAGATCGCGCGCATCCTCGGCATCGCCTTCTACAACCAGCATCGCGTCACCCGCACCACCAAGCCGTCGCGATTCGGTGTGCTGATCGACAAAGGGGTCGTCTCCGAGAAAGACCTCGAGCAGGCGGTCAGCAACGCGCGCGTCAACAACACCAGCGTCGAGAAGGTTTTGATCGACGACTACAACGTGCCGCGGGAAGAGATCGGCCGTTCGCTCGCCGCCTATTTTTCGACGCCGTGGTTCAACTACGACGGCGTGCAGACCATCGCCGCCGACCTGCGCGAGCGCGTCTCCGCCGACATCTGGAAAAAGCACGTCGCGGCGCCGATCGAGCGCCGGCCGGGCGTGCTCGTGATCGCGGTCGAGGACCCGCAGGACCTCACGCGCCTCGACGGCATCCGGGCCATGAACCTCTCACCGCGCTACGACTTTCACGTGGCCATGAAGCACGAGATCATGGCGTACATCGGTGCGTCGTACGGCGAGAAGATGCAGCAGGACGGCTCGACGGCGGAAGGGGCGGACTGGGCGAAGATCCTCGACTCGCTCGGCGACGGCGAGAAGGTGGAGCTCGAGGACACACCGACCGATCAGCCGGAGATCGATGAGACCGACTCCGGCATCGTGAAGCTCGCCAATCAGCTGATCATCGACGCCTACGCGAAAGGCGCGTCCGATATTCACGTCGAGCCGGACGGCCCGCGCAGTCCCTGCACCATCCGCCTGCGCATCGACGGCGACTGCCAGAAATTCATGGAGATCCCTGGCCCGCACCGCAATGCCCTCGTGCAGCGCCTGAAGATCATGGCGAAGCTCGACATCTCGGAGAAGCGGAAGCCGCAGGACGGGAAGATCCGCTTCAAGTATTCGAAAGGGACGATCGAGCTCCGCGTCGCGACGATTCCGACCGCGAACCAGAACGAAGACGTGGTCATGCGTATCCTCGCCGCGTCGAAGCCGCTTCCGCTCGACAAAATGGGTTTCTCCGAGCGCAATCTGACGGCGTTCAAGACGCTGCTGTCGAAGCCTTATGGAATTGCGCTGGTGGTCGGTCCGACCGGCTCCGGTAAGACGACGACGCTCCACTCCGCCCTTGGCTTCATCAATACCGAGGACATGAAAATCTGGACCGCGGAAGACCCGGTCGAAATTACGCAGAAGGGTTTGCGGCAGGTCCAGGTGCAGCCGAAGATTGATTTCACATTCGCCGCTGCAATGCGCTCGTTCCTGCGCGCCGATCCCGACGTGATCATGGTCGGCGAAATGCGCGACCACGAAACCGCTGCAATTGGTATTGAAGCGTCGCTGACCGGCCATCTCGTCTTCTCGACGCTGCACACCAATTCTGCGCCGGAGACCATTACCCGTCTTCTGGACATGGACATCGATCCCTTCAATTTCGCCGACGCGCTTCTCGGCATCATGGCCCAGCGCCTCATCCGCGTGCTCTGTCCGAAATGCAAAGAGGGCTACAACCCGTCTCCAGAAGAATTCGAAGAAACGATTGAAGCGTACGGCTACGACTACTGGCCGAGCACCGGAATTACCTACTCACCCGACCTGACGCTCTACCGCCCGAAAGGCTGCAACCAGTGCACCGGCGGCTACAAAGGCCGCATGGGCGTCCACGAGCTCCTCGTCGGCACCGACGAAATCAAAAAAGCCGTCCAACGCCGCGCCACCATCGACGACCTCCGCAAACTCGCCATGCAACAAGGCATGCGCACCCTGATGCAGGACGCGATCGAAAAAGCGTTCAAAGGGATCACGGACGTGAAGCAGGCGAGGGCGATTGCTGTGAAATGAGGCGCGCCCAGCGCGCCTCATTTACGTGCGCATCAGCCGATATCGCCGCGAGGCGCGGCGGTTCTTGTGGAGCGGCGGCCGCGCTTCGGCCGCCGAACGTCTCACGAGAACCCGGCGGCCGAAGCGGCCGCCGCTCTACCGGAACGGCTTCGCTACCGGGCCAATGTCATCACATCAAGGGCTGCGTGATGATCGTCCATCTCGCCTTGACCGACTCATGAGCCGTTCCGGCGATTGCAGGTTTCTCGTCCGTTACCATTGCCGCGATGGAGGCGAATCGCGGCTACGTCCTTGGTCAGCTCGCGCGTGCACTGACGCTCGAAAAGAAGGAGCGCTGGAGCGAGGCGCTGGCCGGAATGACGAGCGGCCTGCTCAATGTCGGCTCGCGCGCGCCAGTCCGCGGCACGCCGGTCTGGATCACGCTCGACGTGCTCCACGGCGGCTTCGTCAGCGGGCGGTTCCTCGCCGGCGGTCCGCTTCTGCCGCACGAGTCGTCCCTGCTGAGCCGACTGCCGGAGCCGCCCGGATCGACGCCGCGCGCGCGCATCAACAGCTGGTACGTCGGCGAGGAAGGCTTCGCTGAATCGCAGGAGATGCTCTCGTCCGGTCGTTATCGGATCGACGTTCCTGAAGAAGGCGCGCTGCTGACCGTCGCGTGGCTGACGCGCGAGGGATTCGTGGACGAAGCGCGGCGGCTGCTCGACGTCGTCGGGCCGTGGTTCGATCGCCTGCGCTTTTATCCTCGTCCCGCCGCCGAAGCGCCGGCGCCGAGCGGCGACGTCCACCTGCAGCCGGTCAGCAAAACCGTGCAGCAGCTCGCGGGGCTCGCCGATTCAGACGAAGTGCTGGTCATGCGCGACGCGATCCGCATTTGGAGCCCGCTTTACGATCGCGCGGTCGCGTTGTGGATGGAAACCGTTGACGGCGCAATGCCGTCGTTCCACGCCGATGCAGTCGAGGGCGGCTGGCCTTGTCAGAAGTACCCGCCGGACTGGCCGGGACGTGCGCGCGCTCTCCTCGATGACTACGGTCGAGCACGTGAAAGTCACCGCGAGCCGGAACGGCATCGCCGCGGCAATTTCGCGCGCCTGCGCGCCGCTCTCGAGGGCGCGGCAGCCGATCCGAAGTCGCTCACCGGCGCCGACGTCGCGATGATCCGCCGCATCCTCGCCCTCGTGAACCGAAAACGCGGATTGCCCGGATCGGCACGTTGGCGCGCGCTGCGCGAGTCGCAGGCGGCGGACGCGGCGCGGCTGATGCCGTCGGAGATCGCGCGTGCGATCGCTTCGAAGCTGAAGCAGAAAGATTCCGACCAGGCGCTCCGCGACGTCGATGAATTCGGTGCGGTGCCGGCGGTCGTGCATCGCGCGCTGCTGCGGTCGCTGCACATGCCTTTGGAGACGCTCCTCGAACGAAAGGTGGCAGGCTCGAGCGAGACGCTGGCGTCGGTGCTCCCGCAACTCACGTCGTCCGTGCGCAGCCACGGCCTGCCGTCTGCCGACGTGCAGCGGTTGTACGCGCCGAGCTACGAGGCGTTCCGGCGCCGCCGGTCGCTGCTGCTGTTCAACCTGCAGAGTCAGGCGCGGTTCGAAGAGCTGCCGTGGATCAACGCGATCGAGACGCATCGCACCGGCGACGCGAGCGCCGGCTCGCGCGCGCTGCTCGAGGAGGTCGTGCGGCTCGCGATCACGTCTTTTCCACACACGATCTTCCCGAACAAGCTGCTGAAGGAGATCCGCTCGCTCGCGGCTGGCGCGAGGGTCGAACTGCCGATCACCGACGAGCTCGCGGCGGACATTTTCGAGGGAACGTTCAGCGCGACCTTCCTCGCCGCCGCGAAACGCGCCGCGACGCTGATGCGCGGCTCACTGTACGAGCGCTACTACCGGATACCCTACGCGGACGTGCTGGCGATGCAGCACCCGAACGCCCTCGCGCAGCTTTGTGAACACCTCGCTGGAGTGTCGAGAAGCCGGTGGTGGCCCTCACCGGTCTCGCACAACGGCGCCATCATCGAGCAGGCGCAGATCGTCACGACGCACAACCTTGCTGTGCTTTTCGACGCGCTCGACCTGTCGGAGCGTCTGCGTTCAACCTCTATCGAGCTGGCTTCGCAGTGTTTAGCCGCGATCCGGTGGAGGCGGGCGAACGACCCTTCTCCGCGACTTGCCGCGCTGAAGAACCGCGCGTATGCCTGGCGCCAGATGGTCTTCTTCCTCTCGTTTGCCGATCCGGCGGCGGTCCACGCCTTCTTCGAGCAGCGGGCGGACTCGGAGGATCTCGCCGATCTCGCGCGCTGCTACCGGACGGGCGAAACCGTCACGCCGTTGCTGGGGTGGCGCGTCAACAGGTGATTGCGAGGACCGCCGGCGCTCGCCTGGAACGGGGCGTCGGAGAGCAATCCGGCGCGGTCATGCGGTCACGGCGCCACGGCGGCACCTTCTCCCCGCACGCGAGGAGAAGGTGCGCGAAGACTGGATGAGGGGCAGTTCGTCGCGCCAGGTGTGCGCCCTCACCAGTCGCTCGTAGAGGGGTCCTACTGCTGTGAGATCTCCAGCGGCTTCTCCTCGGGCAACAACACCAGGTTCCCGGCGCGCACCTGCTCGCGATATTTCGCGACGTCTTCCGCGAAGACTTTGTTGACGTCCGCGAGTACGGTGCGCAGCGCTGCCTCGGCGCGCGCGAGGTACTGCAACTGCGCTTCGGTCGGAGCGTCCCACGACGACTGCATGGCGTAGATCGGATAGCCGATTTTCGACCAGACGTCGGTGTCGGCCACAATGCCGGGTGTCTGCGGCGGGATGCGCAGGCGCTTGCCGACCGCGTCGAGTTTTTCTTTGAGCGCATTGCCGGTTTTCTCCAGCGGATCCGGTTCCGCTTTCGGATCGTCTTTCTTCAATTTGGCATTGACCGCATCAATGTCCGTCTTCGTGCGCGAAATGCGGTCGAGCGCCTCGGTTGCCGTTTCCTGCAACGCACCGGCGCGGAGAATCGCGTTGTACTTCGCCTGGCGCTGTTCGGCGGTGTAGCGCTCGCGCGGATCGGGGAGTACGCGCACCGTCTGCTTCGCCTCATTGCCGCGGAATTTCAACGTGACGGTGTACGTGCCCGGCGGGACCTCGGGACCGCCGCTCGTATCAGGGGGCTGATTGCCGATGCGCGGCTGCTTGAACGCGTCACGGGTCAGATCCCACGACGTGCGATTGAGGCCCTGCACGGCCGGACCTTTGAACTTGCGGATCACTTTGCCCGAGGCATCCGAAACCTCGATGTCCACCTCGGTCGCTTTTTCGTCGACCTTCGGCTTGTCGGTCCCTTGCGGCTCACCCGGCTTCGGCTGCGGTTTGTCAGTAGCCGAGGCTTCCGGCTCCTTCGGAATGTCGCTCGGCATCTCGGCCGGAACGCCCGTCTCGGAAAACGCCGGCTTCTGTGCGGCCGTGCGCTCTGCTTCCTTGCGCAGGCGCTCCTTCTCGTCGGTCGGATGCGGCAGGTTCGCGCCGCTGAGCGAGTAGGTGAGGAGCGCGCCGTATGGCTCGTTCTCGCCGCGGAATTCACTGTCGCCGAGAAAACGGGCGCCCTCTTTCTGGCGAGTCGTGTACGACTGCGCGTCCGGCACTTCGAAGAAATGCACCGGCTTCGCCATCAGCTCTTTCGACACAGTGCGCAGCGGGCGGATGTCGTCAATGACGAACGCCGCGCGGCCGTGCGTGCCGATGACGAGATCGTGCTCGCGCGGCTGAACGGCCAGGCCCATCACCGAGACA
>DASVRB010000495.1:0-4768 GCA_036388835.1 Thermoanaerobaculia bacterium
CCGCGCCAGTAATTCAACATTTCACGCAGTCGTTCTGAAGTGGCGGGCTCCGGCCCGCCACTTCGCTTTTTGGACGGGTTTTCGACCAACTCCGTAGAATGTCGCCGATGCAGACCGCCGTCCGCGCCGAGGACGTGTCGAAACAGTACGACGTCTACAAACGTCCCATCGACCGCCTCATCGAGATCCTGACCCGCCGCAGACGCCACGATGCGTTCCAGGCTCTGGATCGCGTTTCGTTCGACGTCGAGAGAGGGGAGACGGTCGGAATCATCGGCCAGAACGGCGCCGGTAAGAGCACGCTCCTCAAGCTGTTGTGCGGCGTGACGCGGCCGACGTCCGGCACGTTCGAGACGCACGGCACCATCGCCTCCATCCTCGAGCTCGGAACCGGTTTCCATCCCGAGTTCACCGGCCGCGATAACGCCGCGCTGAACGCCGCAATCCTCGGCCTTTCACCGGCTGACATCCGCTCGCGCCTTCCTGCGATCCTCGAGTTCTCCGAGCTCGGCTCGTTTCTCGACCGGCCGGTCAAAACTTACTCGTCAGGCATGTACATGCGGCTCGCCTTTTCGGTTGCCGTGAACGTCGATCCCGACATTCTCGTCATCGACGAAGCGCTCGCCGTCGGCGACGGGCACTTTCAGAAGAAGTGCATCGACAAGATCCGCGAGTTTCAGGAGGCGGGGAAGACCATCCTCTTCTGTTCGCACGCGCTCTACTACATCACCTCGATCTGCAGCCGCGTGCTCTGGCTCGACCGCGGCCGGGTGATGGCGTTCGGGCCGGCGCTCGACGTCGTGCATGAATACGAGACCTTCCTCCTGCAGCGCGACCGCGAGCTGCCGGCCAGCGAAACGTCCGCGGAGGCCCAGGTCTCCGCGAGCACGCCCGTGCGACTGCGCGAGATCGTCGTCTGCGGCCGCGACGGACTGCCGCGCGATCGTTTCGCGCGCGGTGAAGACGTGCACGTGCGGTTGCGCATCGAGGCCGACGATCCGCGGCAGCCGGTGCATCTCATCGTCGGCATTCACCGCGCGGCCGATGACCTGCAGTGCTTCGCGGTCGGGACGCATGCGGACGGCATTCAGCCGCTTTCCGGCCGCCACGAGTACGACGTCACCGTCCGCCTGCTCGACCTGCCGCTCTTGCGCGGCGACTACTCGATCATCGCGTACGTTGGCGACGAGCACGCCATCACCGTCTTCGACCGCCGCGACGTACGGCCGGCGTTCTCGATGACTGGCGAGCGCTTCGAGATCGGGTTGATCGCGGTCGATCATCGCTGGGATCTCGAGCCGGCGCGGGTGATCGAAGTCCCGGCCCTCGGACCGCGATGATCTCGCTGCTGGTCGTCAACTTCCGTTCCGCACGACTGGCAGCGGACGCGATTCGCACCGCGCGCGCCGCGACCTCGTCGGCATTGCAGGTCGTCGTCATCGACAACTCGTGCGACGCGAACGAAGCCGCCGCGCTGAACGGACTCGCGGACGTGCTGATCGTCTCGCCGACGAACCGCGGTTACGCCGGTGCAATCAACGACGGCCGCCGCGTTTGTGCGGGCGAGACGATCATCGTCGCGAATCCCGACGTGACGTTTGCGCCGAACGCGATCGATCGGCTCGTCGCCGCGCTGGAGAACGCCGCGGTAGCCGGGCCGGCACTGTTCTGGGACGACGCGCATCGCTGGATGCTTCCTCCCGGCGATCTCAACACCGCACCGCAGAAGATCGACGAGATTCTGGCGAGCCGCTCGCGCGCCTGGTTCGAGCAGCGCGATCGCCGCCGGTTTCTGCAGCGCGTGGCGTTCTGGTCACGCGTCGAAACGTCGACCACGAACATGCTCTCCGGCGCGGTGCTCGCCATCCGCACAACCGCCTTCGACGACCTCGGCGGATTCGATGAGCGTTTCCCCCTCTACTTCGAAGAAACCGACTTTCTCCGGCGCGTGTCCGAGTCGCGTCGCCGCATCGCTTACGTTCCGCGGGCGCGCGTTCGCCACCTCTACAACCAGAGCGCGGCGCAGGTTGCCGAAGAGGCGGCGGCGCGATACGCGCGTTCGGAGATGAGCTATCTCGAGAAGTGGAACGGCCCTTTCGTCGCCCGTGCATTGAAGCGACTCGAACGCCCGCAGCCGGCGCATGACGCGCGCGATCTGCATGGTCACGAGCTCGAGCTCGACCGCGACGATCTCGTCATCGAAGCCTCACCTCTGCCGTCATTCACCACCGCCGCCGGCCACTTTCCGCAAACGCGGCGGATCTCGATTCCGCCCGAAGTGCGCGCCTCGATGCATGGCGATTTCTACCTGCGCGCCGTCGTCCGTGCGACCGGGGAGATCGTCGGAACATATAGAATCCGCCCATGAGCTCGACCAGCGTGAGCGTGGTGGTTCCGCTGCGCGGATCGGCTTCCTCACGCGCGACGAGCGCCATCTCCAGCTTCCTCGAGACCACCGGCCTCACCTTCGAAGTGCTCGCGGCGGAAGGCGAAACGCTCGGTGCGGCGCTGCGCCGCGGCGTGAGCGACGCGAAGGGGAGCGTGATCGTGATCGTCGATCCCGAGCTCCCGTATCCGGTCGGCGCGATCGGCGACGCCGTCGCGATGGTCGAGTCGGGGGCGACCGACGTCGTCTTCGCCAGCACGCGCGGTGACTATCGCGGACCCGCGCTCGCGCGCTGGCTGCTCGTCCCGATCCTGCCCGATTCGGCCGTGCAGCTCTCCGCGTTTTCTTCCGCTGCCGCGAAGATCGTGGTCGGCGAATCGCGCCTCGCCGACGCCGGCTGTGCGCTCGAGATCGCGTTCCTCGCAAACAAGTACGGCTTCCGCGTCGAGCATCTGGTCGTGCATCCGACCGGATCGGCCACGCGGTCGTTCACTGCACTCGGCGCGCTGCTCGCGTCGATGAAAGTACGCCTGGCCAATCGCCGCAACGCGTATCGCGCGGCGCGCCGTTGCCCGGTCTGCTTTTCTCCGGAAGTGTGGAGCTGCGCGCAGATCCCCGGCAACGTGGTGCGCGCGTGCAGCCGCTGCAAATGCCGTTACCTGAACCAGTTCGCGGAGGAAGAAGGTGCGACCCCCGTGCGGCGCGTGTTGCGCGCGCATCACGCGCCGGCGGCACCATCGTATGAATCGCATTCGCCTCCCGCGCGCGAGCGAACCAGCGCGCGCCGCTTCCGCTGGCTGCGCGATCAGCTTCCGCTGCGCGCGCGCATCCTCGAAGTCGGCGTGCGCGATGGGAGTTTCGGGACGGTCGCGGCGAACGAGTACGAGTACGTCGGCATCGACCCCGCGTCCGCCGCCGCGCGGCATGCGCGCGCGCGTGGACTCGAGGTCTATTGCGCGTCGCTTTCTTCGTTCGTCAACACCGGGCCGGCGTTCGATGCGCTGACGCTGTTTCACGTCTTCGAGAACATGGCCGATCCGCACGACGCGCTCTCGCGCATCAAAGATCTCCTGAAGCCGGGCGGCGTGCTGTTTCTCTCCGCGTTCGACACCGAGGGGCTGATCTACCTCGTGTCGGAGCGGAAGCGGATGACGCAGAACTTCCGCACGCACCTCATTCTTTATTCGCGCTCCGCACTGATCGAACTGCTGGAGCGCTCTGGCTTCGAGATCGTCGACATCGGACCCGACTTTGAATATCGCGATCACAAGTTCCTGCGGCACTGGATCGCTTCGCATCATCCGCTCATCGCGCCGCTTGCGCGATTGCTGCTGCGGATGCTGCCCGATCCGATGATCGTCAGCACCGGCTCGATCAGGATCGTGGCGAAGCGGCGTTCCGGCGCGCCGCTGAACGCACGCGCGATCCGCTCCGTGGAACCGACGCATGCCCGTTGACGTGCGCGAGTACCGTCCGCACGAACCGGACACCGACCAGGCCACGATTCTCGATCTCTTCGCCCGCTCGTTTCCGCACGCGCCGCGCAGTGTCGAGCACTTTCGCTGGAAGTACCGTCAGAACCCGTTCGGAAACGAGCGAATCAGTCTCGCGTTCGATCGCCCTTCGCGCCTGGTCGGCCACTACGCCGGCTACGCCGTTCCGTTTCGCGCGTACGGCAAAGACATCCTTGCGCACCAGATCGGCGACACGATGACCGATCCCGCCGTGCGTCACATCGGCCGCGGTCCAACGAGCGTCCTCGGCCGGACCGCACTTCATTTCTACGGCCGCTTCTGCGAGGGGCAGGTCGCGTTCAACTTCGGCTTCAACGTCGCGAACATTCAGAAGTTCTCGTTGCGCTTCCTGCGCAGCGATCGCGTCGAGCCGGTCACGTACCGCGTCGCCGCGCCGTTGCCTCGCATCAGTCGCAGCGAACGCTGGTTGCGCGGCTACTCGCTCGCGGTCGTGCGCGACACCGATCGCGAATGGGACGAGCTCTTCGAGCGCGTCAGCAGCGCATACCCGTTTTGCGTGCGACGCAACGCCGCGTATGTCCGCTGGCGCTACCTCGCGGCGCCCGAGAACCCGTACGTCGTGGTCTCGATTCGCAAGTGGCGGCACCTCGTCGGCTGGATCGCGTTCCGCATTCGCGGCAGTCGCTTCACCTGGGGCGACGCGCTCTTCGATCCTGACTTTGCCGACGCGCCGGAAGTGCTGCTGCGTCATGTCGTTCCGCTGTATCCGGTCGAGCTGATCGAGGGATGGTTTCCGCCGCGTCCGCGCTGGTTCGACACCATCCTCACGAACCTTCAATTCGAGACGCGTCCGGAGCCGCAGGACCTCTCGCTGATGTGCGTGCCGTTCGGATGGAATGACGTCGTC
>DASVRB010000496.1:0-11641 GCA_036388835.1 Thermoanaerobaculia bacterium
CCACTCCGAGGAACTCCGAGGAACCCGAGGAACTCCGAGGAACCGAGGAACCGAGGAACCGAGGCACCGAGGAACTACAACTTCGCCACCGCGAGCCGAATCTGCTCGTCATCGTGCACGTACCAGACGCGGCCGTCGTCCTGCACGGCCAGGCCTTCGACGTTGCTGCCGCGCGCGAGCCTTCTGACGCGTTTTGCTTTGAGGCGCACGACGTTGCGGCTGCGGCGTTTGGGGACTTGCACGACGATGTGCTCGTTGCGGGCGCCGGTGGGGACGCCGGGGTTATCGAGCGCGCCGGTGATGACGTGAATCGCGGCGCCGCGTGCGTCGAGCTCGCGCACGCCGGCGGGAGCGTCGGCGGCGCCGGCGTTCTCGATCACCCACACGCTCGCGATGCGCGGCTCTTCACCTTCGAACAGCGCGTCGATGCGCTCGACCTCGACGAGGATCGGCTGTCCTTCCGCGGTCGAGGGATAGCGCAGGCCGAGGAGGAGATGACCGTTCGGGAGGAACGCGGCGCCCTCGACGTTGATCGGGTGATCGTCTTTCTGCACCAGCTTGCGCCACGCTTTTTTCTTCGAGCGCGCGAGCTTGCGCGTGTTCTCGATGAAGTCGTCGTTGCGCGCGATCAGCTCGATGTTGCGCGCGTGCAGTGCGTCGTTGATCAGGCGATGCAGGACGAACGGAGCGCGCGCGAGATCGATCTCCACTTCCATGTTGCGCA
Source organism: Thermoanaerobaculia bacterium (assembly GCA_036388835.1). GTDB lineage: Bacteria > Acidobacteriota > Thermoanaerobaculia > Gp7-AA8 > Gp7-AA8 > QHVT01. The sequence continues at coordinate 725 of DASVRB010000496.1, forward strand.
CCTGTGATTCGTTGAAGCGGATGACGAAGTGGCGCTTCGGCTCGAGGATTCCTTTCTTCGATCCGAACTGCGATCCGAACACATAAATCCACGCCCCCGCTCGCGCGATGGTCTCGCAATCCTCGGCCGGTTTGCTCGTCGACGACGTGCCCTGCCTGGTCGTGAGCTGCGCGACGTTCCACTCGCCGTCCTTCGTGCGGCCGAGCGCCGCGATCGCTTCCCGCGCCGGCTTCTCGTCCGAGGCGATCCAGAACGCCAGCTCGAATCCGAGGGCGTCGAGGAGCGCGTGATCGTGAATGGCGACGAGCGCCGAAGCCTCGTTGTGCGGGTGCTCGATCCGGACCTCGTGCATTCCGGCACTGTATACTTGCCGCACATCACAACTGGAGGAAACCGATGCGCAAGTACATGCTTTACGTGCTCGCGGCGACGACGGTCCTTTCGACCGCGACGACGATGAGCGCTGCCGATCATCCGCAGAAACCGGGCAAGTGGCAGGTCAAAGTTCAGATGGAGATTCCGGGCATGCCGTTCCAGATGCCGCCCGTGACCACGAACGTCTGCCTGACCGCGGAAGACCTCGCCGACCCGCAGAAAGCGGTGCCGAACGATCCGAAAGCAAAGTGCACCATCAGCGACTACAAAGTCGACGGCAACAAAGTGACGTGGAGCATCGACTGCCCGAAAGACAAGACCAAAGGGACAGGCGAGATCACCTTCACCGACTCGAGCTACACCGGCACGATGGACATGACCGTCGGCGACCAGCAGATGAAGACCAAGTACTCGGGTAAGTGGATGGGGGAGTGTAAGAAGTAGGGTTCTTCGCGATCAAACAAGTGGAGGACAGGCAATCCTGCCTGTCCTTTTTTTTGTGCTTGTCGACCCGTAACGCTCTCCACCTGTCATCCCGAGCGTAGCGAGGGACCTGGGCGGGTGGGTCGCGGAAGGCACGTGCATCGCGCCCCTCCCGCGCAGGTCCCTCGGCTACGCTCGGGATGACAGGTGGAATGGCGGTCTACAGACGCCTCGCATTTTGAGATCCTTCGCTAAAGCTCAGGATGACGGGGAGGGGCGCTGCGGCTTACGAAGAACGCCCGTCAGCCGCAACACCACAGACAACCGACACTCCGCCCGCCAGATCCCTCGCTTCGCTCGGGATGAGAGGACAGGGACAACGTCCCTGTCCTCTCACGGCATCCAGAAATCGCGCGGGTAGAGCCGGTACAGCGTGGTCCCGAGATATGACTCCCACGCGTCGAGCTGCTTGTCGGGGCCGATCGCAAAGTAGATCGCGCCCGGAACGTTGGGCGCCTGTTCGGCGTAGCGCGGGAGGATCTGCGCGTGCACGGCGTCTTTGCGCGCGAAGAGTTTGTCGGCGAGGGCGGGGTCCTTGCGCAGTTCGAGAATGGACTCGCGGAACTTGCGCACCTGCTCGGCGCTCTGGTTGTCGACGAGATCGTTCGCCCTCGCCTCGGCGCGCGATTCGTACGTGCCGGCGGCGCGCGTCTCGGCGAAGGCCTGGGCGATGACGTAGTCGGCGAGCTTCGCATCGCGCTCGCCCGCTTTGACCGCGTCGACCACGAACTTCACGGTCTGCGGGATTTCCGGCGTCCGCTCGGCGTAGTAGCCGATGCGCGCGGTCTGAATTCCGCCGCGAATGCCATTGCTGTAGGCGAGGCCGGCCGCGAGCGTTTTGAGGAAGACGCCGTGCGCGCCGCCGCCCGCGTACAGACGCGAGGCGAGATAGTCGAGCTGCTTTTCTTTCGAAGCGGCATCGGCGTAATGCACCGACGGCACGGACGTGATGATGACGCCGCCCTTCATGTTCGGCGCGAGCAGGCCGACGTACGTCGGATTGCCGTTCACGCCGCGCTCGCGCAGCCGCGTGTCGACGCCGTTCGTGCCGCCCGCAAGCCGCGCCGCCGGAGCCTGCGCATCGAGCGACGACGCGAGCGATTCCATCGACGGCGCGAGCGCCTGCTGCAGCGTCGTCGAGCCGACCACCCACATCCGCGAGTTGCCGCGACGGAGGAGGCGGCGGCGCAACGCGTCGAGCTGTTCGAGCGCGGTCGCGGGCGGCGTCATGAGGTCCGCACGCATCGCCTGCACGAGGTACGTCCAGTCGGCGGCGAGGCTGCTGTCCGGCATCTCGATGAGCGTGATGTCGAGATCTTTCAGCGCTTCCGCGGCGATTGCGGTCGCGGCGGGGGAGAGTCCTTCCACCGGTTTCGCGAGCAGCGCCTTCCGCTCGTCGCGCGTGCCGCTCTGCGCCGCGAGTTTCGCGAACCACGCGTCGAGCGCCTCGCGATCGGCGGCCGCCGGCACTTCCTTCAATAGCCAGCGCAGACGCAGCGCGTTGTGCGTGCGGGTGAGGAACGACGCGGTCGCGAGATACGCGGGATTCGCCTGCATCCGATACGCGTCGGCGGGATTGTTCACCCACGACTCCTCGGAGCCCTGCATGGTGTTGCGCAGTCCGCTGAGGGTCTGGTCGACGAGGTCGCGCAGGCGCGGGAGGTTCTCGACGCGCCAGTCGGGGTGGTACATCACGAGCGACATCCATTCGGCCGCGCGCTTCGCTTCCGATGCGCCGAGGCCTGCGCCGCGGACGACCAGCTCCACGCGCTCCGTGCGCATGTTCGTGGAGAAATTCGCGTCGAGGCGGAGGATCTCTTTTCTCAGCCGCTCGGCCATCTCTTCATACGAGACCGGCTTGCCGTTCTCGATGACGCCGCTGCGGGTCATCAGCACCGGGAGCAGCGACAGATAACGAAGCTGCTCGCGCGTCACGCCGTCCGCGCGCACGGCCACGCCGAGCGTCGCGCTGGTCATGTTTTCAAAGGTCGACGCCACCACCGGCACGCCCGACGGCAGCTTCTTCACCGAGTACTGCAACTGTTCGTCGAGCGTCATCGGCGGCTCTTTGACGAACGACGGCGGCGTGATCTTTTTCGCCTCTGCTTCGATGGCCGCGGCCGCGGCATCCTGCTCGGTCTGATAGCGCTTCAGCGCGGCCTGCACGTCGGCCGACGCGTACTGTTTCGCGAGCCTCTGCGCCTCGGCATCGGCGCGCGCGACGCGCTCTTTCTCTTCACGCTCCAGCATCGCGGAGCTCGGCCGCGCGGCGACGGCATACGGCGTGACGCCGGTGAGCTGCCACTGCGCGAGGCGCTCGCGCCAGATGTTCTTGTCGCCGGTCAGCAGCGCGCGCACGCTCTTGACCTGCGGCGCGAGCGTGACCGACTTGCGGAACTCCGGAGTGCGCTCCAGGAGGAGTAAGTGATCCATCCATGACGAGAACGTGTTGCGCGCGCCCCACGACGGCGGCGTGTTGACGACGTTCGCAAGCTGGCGCTCGGTCTCGCTGACGCGGCTCAGCACGCGCGCGTTGAACTCCTTCAGCTCGGCGGAGCCGTCCGGAAATGCGGCGATGCGCGCCAGCTCGTCGGTGACGATCTTGCGGATCGCGGCGATCTTCTCGTTCGTGAAATTCGCCGGCACCACGTTGTCGAGCGCGAACGCCACCGGATGCCCGAGGTCTCGGTCGATATTGCTGAAGGCGCCGGTCGCGCCGATGTCGAGGACGCGCGTCTTGCTGTCGACGAACAGCTTGTAGAGGTTCGTCGTCGCGTCGCCGGCGAACGTCTCACCGAACAACTCGAGCAGCAGCAGCTCGTCGATCGAGAGCTTCGCGCGCGTCGGCGGCCAGGCGAAGGCGAGAGGGCTCGGCTGCTGATCGTTGCGGTGCGGGTACTCCTCGATCGAGATCGTCGCGGCGGCGGCGCTCTGCGGCGCCGGGAACGGTTTCGTGGTCGTCGACTCGCGGCGCTTCGGCTCCTGCTCCACCTTGTCGAGAATCGCATCGGTGCGCGTCAGCACTTCCGCGAGCGGCACGCTCTTCGGGAACGCGACCATGGTGCCCATGTTCGCGAGGTAGTAATTCGCCGCGTGGAAGTTGCGGATGTCCTGCGGCTGCATGGTGCGGATGCCGGCTGGCGTGCCGCCCGCGCTCCACGAGAGCGGATGGTTGCGGCCGTACAGCATCTGGCCGATGGTGCGGAACAGAACGCTGTAGCGGTTCGCGCTGGAGCTGGTCATCTCGTTGTAGACCGAGCCTTTTTCTTCGAGCCGCAACGTGCCGTCCGGATTGGTGGTGACGCCGAAGCTGCGCACCTCGCGGCGAATTTCTTCGTCGGTGTAGTTCGGATGCAGGAGCGCGTTCAGTTCCGCCGCGAAGAGGTCGAAGAAGACGTCTTTGCCGGCGTTGGTGTTGAAGTGATAGCTCGTGCGCCACTGCTGTGTGAAGGCGTTCGAGCCGGAGAGCCACATCGTGTCGAGGCTGGCGAACGCGCGGCCGGTGGTGCCTTTGCCGAGGAGCAGATGCTCCTGTGTGTGCGGCTCGCCCTGATCGCCGACCAGGATGGAGTTCACCCAGGTGTAGCCCTGCGGGACGGACTCGATCTGCAGATAGTCGAGCGTGAATCCGATCCGCTCGTGCAGGAAGCGCGCGCCGATCGGATTGCCGGCGTCATTGAGATAGAGCGCGTCCGCACGGAAGCCGTGCACGACGTCCCCTTTCTTCAACGATCCGAGTTGCACGGGCGCAGCGTATGCGGTGGCGGCGGCAAGGAGAAGCGTGAGCACGAGCAGGCGAATGCGCATGCGGTCTTCAATAGCCGAAGAGAAGGAGGGCGGTTGTTACGGAATGGTGGCGGGGGAGGGACGGTGCTGGTGGAGCGGCGGGCTTCAGCCCGCCGGGTTCTTCGCTGTCATCCTGAACGAGGGCGGCGGTGGGGCGGGAGTGAAGGACCCCCTCCGACAGCGCGTGTCTCGTGCATCCGCAGGGGGTCCTTCGCTCCCGCCCGCCCAACCACCACCGCTCAGGATGACAGGGCTGTTCTGCCGCGCACCTTCTCCGCCCAGACCATCTGCCCGACCATCAACAGCATGCCGAGGTCGCGGAGGATGACCATCCACATGTCCCTGATCTGCTCCTCGTGTGTCTTGCCGGCGGCGGAGACGTCGAAGCAGCCGCAGTCGATGGCGTTGTTGCGGAGGAGGTTGATGGAGATGGCGACGATGAAGACGAGGAGCATCCCCGCGATGAGCGTGCGGGCGGGGCGGATCCAGACGCCGATCACGAGCGCGAGGCCGGCGAGGAGCTCGACCCACGGCATCACCAGCGCCGTGATGTTGATCAGGCCGCCGGGGAGGATGCGGTAGTTGTAGATCATGTGCGCGAACGACGGCGGGTCGCTGATCTTCGGCAGCGCCGCGGCGATGAAAATCGCGCCGAGGGCGAGCTGGACGCGGATCGTCAGCCAGGGGTGAGTGAGGCGCTCGCGGAGGGTCACTGCTGCGCTCCCGTCTTCACCGCGCCGCCGCGCTGCTGCCAGTCCGGAAAGCCGTCCTTGTAGACGTAAATATTGTTGAACTGGATGCCCCAGAGCTTGTTGGCGAGCATGTGCGAGTCCTCGCACGCGCCGCCCGAGCAGTAGATGACGATCGGCTGGTTCTGCTCGCGCGGATCGCTCCGCTCTTCGAAGAGCGCGTTCACTTTGTCGTCGATATCCGACTCCCAGACCGAGAACGTGCGCGAACCGGCGATGTGCCCCGCCTCGTAAACCGACGTGCGCCGCGCGTCGAGAAACAGTGCTCCGCGCGAGTGCAGCAGCGCCGCGTCCTCGCCGCTGATCTCAACGTACGCCTTGTCGGGGTGGGGCGTGAAGCGCGCCAGCGGATCGGCGGCCGGTGCGGCCGGCTGCGCCGACGTGGCCGCGGGTGTCGGGGCGGGAGCGGGGGAGGCCGATGGCGCTGCGGCGGCGGTCTGATACGGATCGACGTTCGGCGAAGCCACGATCGGCGTGGCCGGCGCGGCGCCCGCCGGACGCTCGATCGTGCTCGTCGCCACCGTCATGGCGGGCTGGCCGGGGGCGGGCGACTGCACCGTGGTCGTGGCCGGCGTCGAGGCGATGCGAGCGATCGGACGCGCGGTCCGCGTCGGGACGATTCGCGCGTCGGGGTAGTAGCCGGGGAGCACGAGCCGGCGCTGGCGAGAGGCAAAACCATTCGCGACGATGGCCACGATCAAACCGGCGGCGATCATCGCAACCGTCTGCACGAAAGTGTTTTTGAACATCGGGATTTGAGACGCGCCGCGGCTCGAGGAGTTACGCAGGCGTCACTTTAGACGAGCGTCAGAGCCCGCACAATGAATCGTTACCATCACGAAAGGCGAACATGTCGATGAAAACCGCGGCCGCTGCTCTGGCGTTTCTCCTCTCCACCGCACTCGTGGCACAGCAACCGGTGTCGTCCGAAACGATCGAAGTCCGTGTCACGAATCTCGACGTGGTGGTCACCGACCGATCCGGCCAGCCGATTCCGGGGTTGACCGCCGCCGATTTCGAAGTGATCGAAGCGGGGCAGCCGCAGCCGATCACGAACTTTTCGGAGATCAACGAGCCGGTCGTCGCGCCCGGCGCTGCGGCTCCGGCGGAAACGGCCACGCCGGCAGCGATCCCGGTGCGGCGGCGGATCATCGTCTTCATCGACAACACCTCCATCGCTCCGCACGCGCGGAAGCAGATGCTCGAAACGTTCGAGAAATCGCTCGATACGTTGATGCGCCCTGGCGACGAAGCGATGCTGGTCTTCTTCACCGGTGTCGGTACCGAGGTGCTGACGCAGTTGACCGCGGATCGCGCGGTGCTCACCGAGCAGTTGCGTCTGGCGGCGCGCAGAAGCGGCGGAAACTCAGCCATCCAGGCGCAGAAGAGCACCATCCTCGAAAATGCGGCGGTCCTCGAAGAGCAGATCGAAGATCCGAATGCGACCCCGATCGCGGCGCCGCAGGAGCCGGGCTCGGGTGGCGGTGGCGGCGGAGGCGGTGAAGGGCAGCCGGCGAAGCCGGGACTGAATCGTTCGAAGCAGCGTCTCACGCCGAGCGAGGCGTACTCGATGGCCATGGGATCGGCGGATTCGCTTGCCGTGCAGATCTGGCGGACCCAGAAGTCGCTCATCGAGCAGCTCGCGCAGATCATCGACGCGATCGCGCCGGCGGAAGGGAAGAAGGTGCTGCTCTTCATCGGCGGCGAGCTGTCCGACAACCCGGGCGGTGAGCTGTTCGGGAAGATCGACCAGATGTTCTCCGAGCATCGCACCCTCGTCCGGAACCGGCAGCCGCAGAACCGCAGCCTCAGCGCCGACCTCCGCACCCTCGCGCAGCGAGCGAATGCGGCCGACATCACGATGTACATGGTCGACGCGGGAGACCGCGGCGGCCGTGATGCGAGCAGCGGCATGTTCATGGCCGCCGGTCACACCTTCGAGAGCGCCGATACCACGATCGCCTTCGCGCACGTGGCGAACCTCACCGGCGGCGCGACCGGCGTCGGCGGCAAAGGCTTCCAGAACATGCTGAACACGATCGCGCGCGATCTGTCGGCGTACTACTCGATCGGATATCGCTCCGCCCGCACCGCCGCCGGCAACATCGAGGTGCGCGTGAAGCGTCCCGGTGCGGTCGTGCGCACGCGCAGAACGTTCGCGGCCCGAGGCGCATCGCCCGCACTGCGTGCGTCCGAGCCGGCGCCTGCACCAGCCGCGACATCCGCGCCGGCCGTTCAGGCTCCCGCGACGGCCGCACCCGCGCCGCTCGTGACCGACGACTCACTCGAAGGACGATTGAAAGCGAACGTCTTCGACCCGGCGCACAGCGACTTTCCGGTCTCCGTCACCGCGTCGGCGCCGGTCGCTCAGCCGAACGGACGCTTCCAGGTCGACCTCACGATCACCTTTCCGACCAGCGTCAAATTCGTCGAAGAGGGGATGGAGATGAAGGGGAGAGTGGCCATTCTCCTCGTCACCGCCAACGCCGAAGGGCGGATGTCGAACATCTCGAATCAGGTGCAGGAGCTGACGTTTCCCCGCGGCTCGCAGAAGCAACTGGCCGCGCAGAAAACGTTCACCTACTCGATTCCGTTGATCGTCGGCGCCGGAAAAGTGACCGTGTCGGTCGCCGTTGCCGATCAACTGGCCGGCAGCAGCGGCTTCGCACGAACGGTCATCACCTCGCCGTGATGACCATTCTTCCTGTCATTTCCGCGCTTCAGCGCGGGATGCAGGTGGAGGACAGGCAATCATGCCTGTCCTCTCGTGCATCGTGCGAGGTAAAGGGGGACAGGCATGATTGCCTGTCCTCCACTTTGCCAGCACTGAACGGCGTCTGGTAGTTCTGGCCGCAGTTGCTCATCTGAAGGGTCCGAATCCACTAATCGAGGCGCCGCAGCACCATCAGCGAATACGCCTGCACGTTCACCTCTCCGCCGGCCTTGAACTCGTGATGCTCGCGGAGGTCGGGGATCGGCTTGTCCGTGTCGATCACTGTTTCCCAACGGTCGCCCCACGGGCAGGTCGGCAGCTTGAACGTCATCGGCTCGTGATGCGCGCTGAAGAGGATGTAGAAGCTGTCGTCGGTGATCGGCTCGCCGCGGTCGTCGGGCGTCGGGATCGCTTTTCCGTTCAGGAACACGCCGACCGTCCGCGCGTACCCGGCATGCCAGTCCTCGTCCGTCATCAGTTCGCCGTCCGGTTTGAACCAGCCGATGTCGCTCACGCCGCTGCCGCGCACCTGACGTCCGTGGAACCAGCGGCGGCGCTGGAAAACGGGATGATCTTTGCGGAACTGGATCACCCGCGCGACGAACGCACGGAGGCCGTCGTCCATCTTTTCCCAGTCGAACCAGGAGATGTCGTTGTCCTGGCAGTAGCCGTTGTTGTTGCCGCCCTGCGTCCGTCCGAACTCGTCGCCGCCGAGGATCATCGGCACGCCTTGCGACAGGAACAACGTCGTCAGGAAGTTCCGCTGCTGCCGCGCGCGCAGATGCTGGATCTCTTCATCGTCTGACGGACCTTCCACGCCGCAGTTCCACGAGCGGTTGTCGTCCGCACCGTCCTGGTTTTTTTCGCCGTTCGCCTCGTTGTGTTTCTCGTTGTACGAGACGAGGTCGCGCAGGGTGAAGCCGTCGTGCGCGGTGACGAAGTTGATGCTCGCGTACGGACGCCGTCCGGTCGCGGCATAGAGATCGGAGCTGCCGGTGAGGCGCGTCGCGAACTCGTCGAGGGTCTGCTCGGTACCGCGCCAGAAGTCGCGCACGACGTCGCGATACTTGCCGTTCCACTCGGACCAGAGCGGCGGGAAGTTGCCGACCTGATAGCCGCCCTCGCCGACGTCCCACGGCTCGGCGATGAGCTTGACCTGGGAGATGACCGGATCCTGCTGAATGATGTCGAAGAACGCGGAGAGGCGATCGACGTCGTGCAGCTCGCGCGCGAGCGTGGCCGCGAGGTCGAAACGGAAGCCGTCGACGTGCATCTCCAGCAGCCAGTAGCGCAGCGAGTCCATGATCAGTTGCAGCACGTGCGGGCTGCGCATGTTCAGGCTATTTCCGGTGCCGGTGTAATCCATGTAAAACCGCCCTTGGTGCGTGCGGTAGTACGTGGCGTTGTCGAGGCCTTTCATCGACAACACGGGCCCCATGTGGTTCCCCTCGGCCGTATGGTTGTAGACGACGTCGAGGATCACTTCGATCCCCTCCGCGTGCAGCGCCTTCACCATCTGCTTGAACTCGGTGACCTGCTGTCCGAGCTGCCCGCTCGCGGCGTATTCATTGTGCGGCGCGAGGAAACAGACCGAGTCGTATCCCCAGTAATTGCGGAGATTCCGGTCCAGCAGATGGTTCGCGTGCATGAACTGATGGATCGGGAGCACTTCGACCGCGGTCACGCCGAGCTGCTTGAGATAGCTGATTGCGGCCGGGTGGGCGAGGCCGGCGTACGTGCCGCGCAGGTTCTCCGGCACGCCGGGATGACGCATCGTGAAGCCTTTGACGTGCGTCTCGTAAATGATCGTCTTGTGCCACGGCGTCTGCGGCCGGCGGTCGTTGTCCCAGTCGAAGTAGGGATTCGTCACCACCGAGCGCGGCATGAACGGCGCGCTGTCGTCGTCGTTGCGTGAGGTGTCGGGCTCGTTGAAGTGGTAGGGGAAAACTGCCTCGCTCCACTTCACCTGTCCCTCGACCGCCTTGCCGTACGGATCGAGCAGCAGCTTGTTCGGATTGCAGCGATGGCCGTTCTCCGGCTCCCACGGCCCATGCACGCGGTAGCCGTAACGCTGCCCCGGCGCGATGTTCGGAATGTAGCCGTGGAAGATGAACGCCGAGACCTCCGGGAGGTCGACGCGCGATTCATTTCCATTCGCGTCGAAGAGGCAGAGCTCGATGCGCTCGGCTACCTCGGAGAAAACGGAGAAGTTCGTCCCGACGCCGTCCCATGAGGCGCCGAGGGGAAACGGTTTGCCCGGCCAGATACGCAATGGAGTTTTTCCTTTCGCTGCGAGGATCGAAGGGTGTCGGTACGGCAAGTGGAGTGCCAGAGCAAAACGTTGCCGGTGATCGGTTGTCGGTTCTCTGTGAGGTATCGCCTGCACGCGCGGTTACAGACGACGGACAACGCCAAGCGACGACATCGCATGGCACGCCGCTCGCTGTTATTCGCAGTCGCGATGCGAAACGGACAACCACACGATCGGCAGTGCAGTTACCTCGTTGTCGTCGAGAATGCCGCCGCCTCGGCAGCCGAGTTGCGCGAGCTCGCGAACTACCTCTCCGAGGTTGGAGTGGCCGGTTGCGAAGTCGTCATCCTCGACGCTTCACCACGCCTGCAGTTCGAGCTGAACGGACGCATTCTGCGCTGGGTCGGACGGCACGTCGCCGTGCGTCCCGAGCATCGTTCGTCCAACGGCTCGATCGATCTGGTCCGTTCCGGCGCCACACTCGCCGCTTGCGAGAAAGTCATCGTGGCGGCGGAAGACGTCCGCTACACGCCGGAAGCCATCGGGCAGCTCTGCGATCT
>DASVRB010000497.1:0-1562 GCA_036388835.1 Thermoanaerobaculia bacterium
GCCCGCCGACGTTCCTCGCGAGTGCTCGGCGGGCTAAGAGCCCGCCGCTCCACAAGAACGACGACGCGATTACTCCAGCGTCTTCACCAATTTCTTCGGTGCGATCGCGCGATAGCTCTCATCGATCCAGCCCTTCAGCAGATCGAGAGGCACGGCGCTGATCTTGTCGAATCGTGCCGTCACCCAGCCGCTCTTACCGAGGCCGTAGCCCGTCGGCTCCGCGAACGGCAGATCCAGCGCCACATCGCGCGAGCTCGGCAGCTTCACCGACAGACTGAGCTCCTTCGTGTCCTTCTCCCCTCCGAGAAAGACAAACGTCTTCTTCTTCACCTTGATCGCGCGATGTCCCCACGGCCGATCTTCCGTCGCCTCCGGAAACGACATCGCGTAATCCCGCAGCTCCAGCTCGAGCCCTTCGAGTGTTTTTTTCGGCATGAGGCATTATCGCTGCGCGACGAGTTCCTCGGTTCCTCGGTTCCTCGGAGAGTTCCTCAACCGAGGCACCATCCACTCCGAGGAACCCGAGGAACCGAGGAACCGAGGAACCCCGAGCCACCAGCCACCGACGCACTAGAATCCAACCAATGCGCAAGCGCGTCTACATCGTCTACACCGGCGGCACGATCGGCATGAAGCGGACGCGCAGCGGGTACGTTCCGGCGTCGGGTTACCTGCAATCGCAGATGTCGGAGATGCCGGAGCTGCGGCACGAGTCGATGCCGTCGTACACCATTCACGAGTACGACCCGCTGCTCGATTCGTCGAACATGACTCCGGCGGAGTGGATCAAGATCGCGCGCGACGTCGAGTCGAACTACGACCGCTACGACGGCTTTGTGGTCCTGCACGGCACCGACACCATGGCCTACACCGCCTCGGCGCTGCCGTTCCTGGTCGGCAGCGTTCGGAAGCCGGTCATCATCACCGGGTCGCAGATTCCGCTGTGCGAGATCCGCAACGACGCGCGCGAGAACCTCATCACCTCGCTCATGCTCGCGGCGAATTACGCGATTCCGGAAGTCTGTCTCTACTTCGGTGGAAAACTGCTGCGCGGCTGCCGCTCCACCAAAGTGAGCGCCGACGGATTCGCCGCGTTCGATTCGCCGAACTTCCCGCCGCTCGGCAACGTCGGCATCGACATCGAAGTGAACTGGGATCTCGTCCGCCCCGCGCGCGGCGCGAAAAAGATCGCCGTACCGGAACTGAAGCGGCCGATCGTCAGCGCATTGCGGCTCTTCCCCGGCATCTCGCCCGAGCTCGTGCGCAACGTCCTCCGTCCGCCACTGCAGGGCCTCGTGCTCGAAGCGTATGGCGTCGGCAACGGCCCCGACCAGAATCGCGAATTCATCGATGCGTTATCCGAGGCCACGGCGCGCGGAGTCGTGATCGTCGATTGCACACAATGCCTCTCCGGCACCGTCAATCTCCACGAATACGCGACGGGATCGGCGATGGCGCGCGCGGGCGTCATCAGCGGTTTCGACATGACCGCGGAGGCTGCGCTGGCGAAGTTGTACGTCCTCCTCGGGCGCGGCTACTCCAGTGAACGAGTGAAGCGCGAG
>DASVRB010000498.1:0-2979 GCA_036388835.1 Thermoanaerobaculia bacterium
AGGAAAAGCGGCGACTGGCGTCGCCGCACTCCCAACAACGGTTTCGTTCGCAGCGTGATTCCGAGCTCGCCGAGCTGTCGCTCATCCACCGCGGACGGCGCACTCGACATCAGATCCTGCGCCCTTGCCGTTTTCGGGAACGCGATCACGTCGCGCAGCGATTCGGCGCGCGACATGAGCATGGCCATGCGGTCGACGCCGAGGGCGATGCCGCCGTGCGGCGGCGCGCCGTAACGGAAGGCATCGATGAGAAAGCCGAACTGCGCGCGTGCGGTCTCGTCGCTGATGCCGAGGGCGCGGAACATCTTCTCCTGCGCCTCCGGCTGATTGATGCGGATCGAGCCGCCGCCGAGCTCGAGGCCGTTCAGCACGACATCGTACGCGCGCGCCAGCGTCGCACCCGGATCGCTTTCCATCAGCTCGAGATGTCCCGGCGCGGGCGACGTGAACGGATGATGCCGTGCGAAATAGCGGCCGCTTTCTTCATCCCACTCGAACAGCGGAAAGTCGGTGACCCAGAGGAAGTTCCAGCTCTCCGCCGGAATCATGTTCTCGTCTTTCGCGATCCGCAGCCGCAGCGATCCGAGGACGTCCCACACCAGCGTGTTCTTCCCCGCGACGATCAGCGCGAGGTCGTTCTCGTTCGCACCGAGCGCGCTCCGCAGCGCGTCGTACGCCGCATCGTCGAGGAACTTCTTGATCGACGAGCCGCGCTGCGCGTCGAATTTGATCCAGACGAGGCCACTCGCCTTCATCTTCTTCGCTTCTTCGGTGAGCTCGTCGATGCGCTTGCGCGAGAACGCCGCACCACCCGGAACGACGATCGCGCGCACGGTCTGCGCGGCCTTGAACGGCTCGAACGCAATCTGTTGCGCGGCGTTCGTGATGTCGATCAGCTCCATGCCGAAACGCGTGTCGGGCCGGTCGATGCCGAAGCGGTCCATCGCCTCCTGCCACGTCATGCGCGGGAACGGCGTCTTCACCGCGATGTTCGCGAGCGGGAAGATTTCTTCGAACAATCCTTCGATGAGATTGAAAATGAATTCTTCGTCGATGAAGGAAGCCTCGACGTCGATCTGCGTGAACTCCGGCTGACGGTCGCGCCGCAGGTCTTCATCGCGGAAGCAGCGCGCGATCTGAAAATAGCGCTCCAGCCCCGCGACCATGCACAACTGTTTGAAGATCTGCGGCGACTGCGGCAGCGCGTAAAACTCGCCTTTATGCACGCGGCTGGGCACGAGGTAATCCCTCGCCCCCTCTGGAGTCGATTTGGTGAGGATCGGCGTTTCGACTTCGAGAAAGCCGTGGCGGTCGAAGTAATTACGGATCCCGAACACCACCTTGTGCCGCAGCATCAGGTTGCGCGTCAGCAGCGGCCGGCGCATGTCGAGATAGCGGTATTGCAGCCGCAGCTCTTCGGCCGCGTCGATGTTGTCTTCGATCGGAAACGGCGTCGTGTCGGCGCGATTGAGAATCTCGATGGAGGTCGGGACGAGCTCGATGTCGCCGGTCGGCAGTTTCGGATTCTTCTGCGCTTCCGCGCGCTCGACGACTTCACCTGTAATGCGCACGACGAATTCGCCGCGCAACTCTTTCGCGGTCGCAAGCAGCTCCGCCGAGGCGCCGCGCGAGCGGTCCACGACCACCTGGCAGACGCCGCTGCGATCGCGCAGGTCGATGAAAACGAGCTCACCGAAGTCGCGCTGTTTCTGCACCCATCCATTGAGCGTCAGCGTCTGACGGGCGTGTTCTGTACGAAGAGTGCCTGCGTATGTGCGATTCATGATTTAGAGACCGTCAGCGTCCGAGTCGCGGCTTCGCATTCGCGCCGGAGTGCGGCGCGGCAAACCCGCGGATCACGCTCCGCCGAGGTACTTCTCCTTGTAAGAAACGTAATTGCGCCACGACTGCTCGAGACGTGCGAGCTCTTCATCCGACAGCTCGCGAATCACGCGCGCCGGCACGCCGACCGCGAGCTTGCGCGGCGGGACGGTCATCCCTTCCGGCACGAGCGCCCCGGCGCCGACGAGCGCGAGCTCGCCGATGACCGCACCATCGAGCACGCGCGAGCCCATGCCGATGAGTGCGCCGCGTCCGATCGTGCAGCCATGCACGATGGCTCCATGTCCGATGGTCACGTCCTCGGCGATGACGGTGGGGTGCGTGTCATGCGCGACATGGATCGTGGTGTTGTCCTGGATGTTCGTGCGCGCGCCGATGCGGATGAAGTTCACGTCGCCGCGAATGGTCGTGCCGAACCAGACCGAGCAGTCGTCGCCCAGCTCGACATCACCGATGATCGCCGCGTTGTCTGCGACGAAAACCCGCTCGCCGAAACGAGGACTTTTGCCGTCGTAACTCCTCACGATCATGAGCGCGGGACTTTAACACCGGGAGGGATACGTCGCACCCTGCGGCCGCCGCGCCGCGAAAGTTCACCACCGCCGGGACTTTCATACGTTTCCGCGCGTTTCCAAACAAACCATGCCTCAGCGCCGGCTTCTCCTGGTCGTCACCACTCTCTTCTTCCTCGTCGCCGCCCGGCAACGTGCAGTCCAGCATCCATCGGGCTGGCCGCTCGGCACACCGCCTGCCGATACGTTCAGCGTGTCGCAGCCGACCGAGGTCACGACCGAGCATCTGTCGCTCGACCTCACCGTCGACTTCGAGCAGCGCATCCTCGACGGGAAGGTGACGCTCGACATCGAGAACCTCACCGGCACGCACACGCTCGTCCTCGACACGTACCAGCTCAACATCAAAAGCGTGACGCTCGATGACGGCGTACCGGCGCAGTGGTCGTACGGGACGGCGACCACGCACAGCAGGCCGCTGCGCATCACGATCGAGCCGACCACCGACAAGGTGACGGTGGCCTACTCCACGAGTCAGAACGCGCCGGGCCTCTACTGGAACCGCGCCGAACAGAGTTATGGCAGGACGCAGCCGTACCTCTATTCGCTCAATGAGCCGGTTGCG
>DASVRB010000499.1:0-4276 GCA_036388835.1 Thermoanaerobaculia bacterium
ACTCGCGCCATGTGGCGCGCAGGATGGGGATGGCCTCGTGATGCCGGCCTGACGCAACGAGGGTGCGGCCGAGGAGCCAGCGGCTGCGGGTGCGCTCGGTCTCCATCCCGAGCATCTCGAACTGCGCGATGCACGGCTGCACGTATTCGGCGGCGCGCTCGGGCTGCCCGAGGTCGGCGTAGCAGTTGGCGATGTTGTTCTTGACGCCGACCGCGCCGAGGTCGTCCAGCGCGGGATCTCCATCGATCGACATCCAGACCTCCAGCGCCTGTTCGACCGCGCCTCGCTCGTAGTGAATGGCAGCCTCGGTCATACGGGCGTTGACGAACCGCGTCTCATCACCGAAGCGGCGGAACGTCTCGGCGGCATCGCGCGCGAGCGCAACCGCTTCATCGATGCGATCGACGAGCCGCAGGATCGCGGCTTTGACGGTGGCGACGCGGGCGAGGTCGTACTCCGGCAGCGGGACCTGCTCGAACAGTCTCCGCGCACGCTCGACGTATTCGAGCGCCTCGGGGTGGCGGCCCATGTAGAGGAGCACGTACGCGTGATCGCGGTACGCCTGCGCGCGCAGCTTCACGACGTAATCGGATGGATAGCGCGCGACGTCGAGTGCGTTCGCGACCTGGCCGGCCAGCGCCGTGACCTGGAGCGCGTTCGCGGGAGAGCTCTGGACGAGATGACGCCACCGCTCGAGAAGCTGCTTGGCGACACCGGCGGTGAGGGCGTTCTGATGCTGGCGAAGACGCTGCGCCCACCACGACGCGGGACCGCTGAGGATTTCGTCGCAGATGGCGACCGCTTCTTCGTCCTCGCGGCGTGCGCATTCGACGAAGGAGCTGAGGTTGCGCACGAACTGGCGCGGCGCCTCCGGTGCGTCCTGCCACGTGTCACGCGAGGCGAGGTCTCCGATCAGGGCGCGCCGCTCACCGATTTCGTCGGCGCAATCGCGGCACGAAGCGGCGTGCGACTCGATGTCGGCAGCGATGCGGGAAGTGCCTTCCACGAACTCGAACAGCGATTCTTCGTCGTAGTGTGTCATGGGCTGCCAGAATTACGTGCGTCAAGATAGCACGCAGGAAATGTGTTTGTCTGCAAGGAACGCATGGGTGTCTGGAAGGACGTGGGGGAGCGGGGCTTGTAGAGCGGGTTCCCAACCGTGTCACCCCGAGCGTAGCGAGGGGCCTGGGTGGGTGGGGCGCAAGGCACGTGCATCGCGCCCCGCCCGCCCAGGTCCCTCGCTACGCTCGGGATGACAAACGGGGGCTTTACGCGCTGGCTTTCCGATACGCCTCGGCGTAGCGCTGGGAGGCGTTGGCGCTTTCGGTGACGTCGCGGATGGCCTGCTCGAAGGTCTGGCGGGTCAGGCCGTGGCGGGTGAGGAGCTCGTCGCCGTGGGCGGGATCCTTCCGGATCTCCGCGCCGAGGGCGCCGAGCTGCTCGGGAGTGAGCGGGGCCGCGGCCGCGGAAGGTGCGGCCGGTGTGGCCGGTGCGGCCGCGGACGTTGCGGACTCACGCTGACCACACGCGGTGAGCAGCACGGTCAGGCTGAGGATCGAGAGTGTCCGTTTCATCCTTTCCCCTTTCCTTTGCCGTTGCCGGCATTGCCCTTGTCGCCGCCGCCGTTTCCGTGGCCGTGGCCATTGCCGTGGGCTGCGCTCTCGTGGCCGCGTCCGCGACCTTTCTCGTCCTTCTGCTTCGCGGCGCGCTCAGGTTTGGGCGCGCCCTGCTCGTGCGTGGTGATGCGCTGCTTGCGCGGTTTGCGCGGCTCGGACGCGGTGTCGCGATCGCGATCCTCGACCACTCGGGTGACCACGCGATTGCTGGCATCGTCGGAGCGGTCGTGCACGATCGCGGCGCCGGTCTTCACGCCGCGTTGTTTCTTCAACTGTCCGGGAGGGCCGCCGTGCGGGTGCGCACGCACTTCGGCGAGGCGCGTTCGAACGATCTTCGGGACGAACGTGGTGTCGGTCACGTCGATGGTGCGCGGGCGGTTCACCGCGAGCTCGACGTCGTTGTAGCCGTAGACGGCGAGCTGGGCTTCGATTGCATTCACGAGGTCGGTGCCGCGCACGCCCTGCTGTTCCTGCGTGCGGATGTAATCGACGAAGCGCGGCTCGTCGACGGTGACTTCATTCACGAGCGCGACCGGGATGTAGCGCACGACTTCGATGAATTGTTCGGGCGGCACGGCCGCGTCGTTGAGCACGGTCACGGCGTCGATGAGGTCGCTCACCGGAACATCCGCGATCTCGGAAACCGCCGCGACTGCCAGCGGCATCGCCACCAGCGTCAGCAGCTCTTCATTCTCCAATGCCGCCGCCTTCGACGGCATGAGGAGCATCGCCGCGGCAAATGCCACGGCCAGGGTCTTCGTCATGTGTACCTCCGAAAAGGTTATTTGCAAGAGTGGTGCTGATGGCTGGGGCTGGTGGCGGGAGGGGGCGTTTGGCGCGAGTGCCTCGGCGGGGTCGGGTTCCGACGAGCGCCGTGCTGGTGGAGCGGCGGGCTTTAGCCCGCCGACTTGTCGCGAGTGCTCGGCGGGCTAAAGCCCGCCGCTCCAAGGGTTTGCGCTTGAGGTCGGGCTCCGACGAGCGGCCCGACGTTTGGCCGTGCCCGGTGGCTGGGGAGGGAGGATTCGAACCTCCGAATGGCGGCTCCAAAGGCCGCTGCCTTACCGCTTGGCGACTCCCCAGTAAGAGGCAGGAAAGACTGACAACACTGCGCGATTGGCGTGAATGCCGGCGATGCGCACCCTCGGGCCGCGCGCGTTCGGCGGGCTGAAGCCCGCCGCTCCACAAGGCCGAGAAGCCGCCCGGGGCGGCGGAGTCTAGCAGAAGCGGCATGTCGTGTGCTCGCGTCCGCAGCGGATAGAATCGACTGCAGATGAAAGATCAGCTCGTGGCCGCGTCGGGAGACGTCTTTCGCAAAATCGTCGCCGAAGCGAACGAGTTCTCGATCATTCTTCTCGACGATAGCGGCAACGTCGAGATGTGGAATGCCGGGGCCGAGAAGATCTTCGGCTACACCGCCGCCGAGGTCGTCGGGCGGCACTTCTCGATGTTCTTCCTCGAAGGCGACCAGGCCCTCGGCGCGCCGAAGAAAGAGCTCGAGACCGCGTTGCGCGACGGACGCGCCGACGACACCCGCTGGCACGTCGGCAAAGGCGGGAAAGCGATCTTCATGGACGGCGTGACCATGCCGTTCCGCGACGACGACGGCCGCATCATCGGCTTCTCGAAGTTCGCGCGCGACGTCACCGAGCGCCATCAGAACGAGCGCCGTCTCGCCGCGCAGCTCGCGCTCACGAATCTGCTCACCGCCGAGCAGCCGTTCGAAGTGACGGCGCGCGAGGTCATGCGCACCGTTTGCGAAAGCCTCGGCTGGGACATCGGTGCGTTGTGGGAACTGCGCGACGAAAAACTGATGTGCGTCGAGCACTGGCGCGCACCCGACATCGATGCCGACGCCGCCAACGATCTCTGCAAGGGCGAGATGAAACGCGGCGTCGGCCTCCTCGGCGGCGTGTGGGAGAAGCGAGAAGCGATCTGGGCGCCCGACTTTCGCGATCCGAACCGCTATCCGCGCGCGGCCGTGGCGACGCGGGCCGGGATCCGTTCCGCGTTCGCGTTTCCGATCATCGCCGGCGGAACCTTCATCGGTGCGATGGAGTTCTTCAGCCGCGCGCCGCGTGAGCCGGAGCAGGCGCTGATTCCGGCCATGACCCTCATCGGCGCGCAGATCGGCGACTTCATCGAGCGGCGCCGCACCGCGGCCGCGATGCATACGAGCGAGCAGCGTTTCCGTTTGATGACCGAGACGGCGCAGGACGCGATTTTCACGATCGATGAACAGAGCATCGTCACGTTCTGCAATCCGGCGGTCGAGCGGATCTTCGGCTGGACGCCGCGGGAACTGATGGGAAAGCCGCTCGAAGTGATCATGCCGGAGCGGATGCGCGAGGCGCATCGGCGCGGCATCGAGCGATTCCTGCAGACGCGCAAGCACAACATCCCGTGGACCGGAATCGAGCTGCCCGCGCTGCACAAAGATGGTCACGAGTTCCCGTGCGAGATCTCGTTCGGTGAATGGACGGACGGCGATCAGACCATCTTCACCGGCCTCGCGCGCGACGTCACGGAGCGGAAGCGCGCGCTGGTCGAAGAGCAGCGCGCGCGTGCGGAAGCGGAGTCGGTGCGCAACCAGCTCGAGCGCCGCGCGGACGAAGAAGCATCATTCCGCCATCTCGCCAGCGCGCTGACCGGCGCGGTCGAAA
>DASVRB010000500.1:0-4641 GCA_036388835.1 Thermoanaerobaculia bacterium
GCCGCTTTTTCTGCGTTCGGAGTGAAAGCGGCGACTGGCGTCGCCGCACTCCAAACTAGTCGACCGGGTACAACGCGACGAGTAATCGGTACTTTGTCCGGCCGCGGGACGGTTTCACTCGTCCCGCGAGCTCCGCCAGGGTTGTCCGCAGCTCGGCGAAATCGGCTTTGGTGCCGTTGTGGAGGACGTGGACGAGGAGCGCTTCGAGTCCTGGTTCGAGGGCGCGTTTGGCGAGCTTTCGCGTTTCATCGGCGGCGAGCTCCAGCGCTGCGCCGAAGAGCGACGCGCTCAACTCCCCTGCTTCGACGGCGACGTCGCCGGTGCGGAAGATGGCCGGGTCGACGGTCACGCGTTGTGCGGCGGCGCGGTAGTACTTTTCGACGGTGCCGCGTTTCTGTTGCGTATCCACCAGCTCGATGAGGCCGGCGCCGGAGAGCGCGTCGACGTGGTGATAGATGCGGCTGAGTTTCTCGCCCAGCAATGCAGCGGCTTGCTTGGCGGTGGTCGGCTGCTTGAAGACTTCGAAGAGGCGGAGGCGCAGCGGATCGGCGAGCACGCGCAGCGTCTCGAAGTCGCGGAGGAGCAGCTCCTGCCGCTGCGGTTTCGCCTTCGCGCTCACCCGGCGATCCTGCGCCGGATCGCCTCGCCGGCTGCTTTGGTGCCGAGCGTACCGCCGAGGTCCTGCGTCGTTTCGCCGGCCTGAATCGTCTCCGTCACCGCGCGCTCGATCAGCTCTGCCTCGCTCGCGTAGCCGAGGTAGTCGAGCATCATCGCGGCGGTGAGAATCGCGCCGATCGGGTTCGCGATGTCCTTGCCGGCGTACTTCGGCGCGCTGCCGTGAATCGGTTCGAACAGCGACACGCGGCCCGGATGAATGTTGCCCGAGGCTGCGACGCCGAGGCCGCCCTGCAACGCGGCGCCGAGGTCGGTGACGATGTCGCCGAACATGTTGTTCGTCACGATCACGTCGAACATCTCCGGCTCGCGCACCATCTGCATCGTCAGCGCGTCGACGTACATGTGAAAGTGCTGGATGTCCGGATACTCGGCCGCCACTTCCTCGAACGTCCGCAGCCAGAGATCGCCGCCGAAACGCATGACGTTGTTCTTGTCGGACATGCAGACCGACTTGCGTCCGTGCTTCCGCGCGAACTCGAACGCGTGACGGATGATCCGCTCCACGCCGCGGCGCGTGGAGACGTCTTCCTGCACCGCGATCTCGTCCTGCGTCCCCTTCTTGAAGTTGCCGCCCATGCCGACGTACGCCCCTTCGGTGTTCTCGCGAAAGATGACGAAGTCGATGTCGCTGGCGGTTTTGTTTTTGATCGGCGTGAGGCGGTCGTCGAGCAGTTTGACCGGCCGGTAGTTCACGTACAGATCGAGCTGGAAGCGCATGCCGAGGAGGATGTCGGCAGCGTGCTTCATGTCGGGCACGCGCGGATCGCCGAATGCGCCGAGGTACACCGCGTCGTAGTTCACCCGGATGTCGTCCATCGCGCCGGGCGGCATGGAGATGCCGGTCTTCAGATACTCGTCGGCGTTCCAGCCAAAGTGCACGAACTCGAGGCCGAGCTTGCGCGACGCGTTGACTTCTTCGAGGACGCGCATCCCCGCGTCAATCACCTCGGGGCCGATGCCGTCGCCCGGAACCACTGCGATTTTCTTCATAAGGCGGCGGATTATAGCGAGCGGTCCGCGTGAAGCTGCGACGGCGCGACGAGCTCGATGCCGCGGTGCGCAAGCTCGCTGCGCAGGCGCGCATCGCAGAGCGCGCGCGTTTCGCGCTCCCACTCGTACTGCCACGCGTAGCCGCTGACGCCGAGGCCCGGATGCGTGACCAGCTCGGTGACGCCGTCGACGTGGTCGAGCAGCGGCACCACGTCGTCGAGATGGCCCGCCATCGCCACGCCGATGGTGCGGTCGTTCGTGAACGTGTTGCGTGCGCGCGCGCCGAGGTCGCTGAGGATGCGCATCGAGAGCGGGCGGGCCGTGCCGCCGCGATCGTCGACGATGCGGACGTAGCCGATGCCGTACTCCCGCGCGAGCCGCGCCACCAACGCAAAGACGCGCGGGAGCAGATGCAGATGCTGATGGCCGTTCAGGTGCGTCACGCGTAGGCCGGTCGCGAGTACGCGCTCAATCTGCGCGCGCAGCTCGCGCTCGATCGCCGTCATGGTGAGGACGCGGGCCAGATAGAGCGGCACGAACGACGTGTACTTTTTCGGGAAGCGCATCGCCGTCAGCGGGCGCTCTTCGACGAGCGTGAGGTGCACGCCGACTTCGAGTGCAGGAACGTCGCGCAGTCGTGCGATCGCGTCGTCGAATGCGTTGCCGTTCGCCACGATGCTGCAGGCGGTGACGATCCCCGCGCGATGTGCGGCGATCGCGCCGGCGGTCATGCCGGCGTGCAGCCCGACGTCATCCGCCGTGACGATGAGCTTCTTCATGATGCAGCGGCGGCGCAGGCCTCCGCCTGCGCATCTCGGGATAGAGCCAGACCAGCTCGCGCAGGATCTTCAGCACCACGCCGAACGAGGCGAGGTGCGACTCGCCGCGCGTGCGCGGAAAGTAGTCGATGCCGATCTGCTGAATGATGAAGCCGTGGTTCTTCGCCTTCACGACCAGCTCCGCGTCGATGAGCGAGCCTTCCGATTTCAGCTCGATCGTCTGCAGCACGTGGCGCTTCATCAGCTTGAACGAGAAGTTGATGTCGCGATGCGGCCAGCCGAAAAGAATGCCGATCAGCCAGTTGTAAATCACGGTGTAAACGCCGCGCTTGAAGCCTTCGAGGGTCCGGTCGTGGCGGTAGGCCGCGACCATGTCGGCGTCGGTCAGCTCCATGGCCCGCATCGCGCGGCCGAGGACGTCGGGATCGAACGGAATGTCGGCGTCCATGTAGAAGACGAGGTCTTTCGTGCAGGCGGCGAAACCGGTGCGCAGCGTCGCGCCGAGCTTCCGGTTGAGCGGATGCGTGAGCACGCGGATGCGCGGCTCATTCGCCGCGAGTGCGGCGGCGAGCCGCGGCGAGGCGTCGGTGGAGGCGTCGTCGACGATCACCAGCTCCCAGTCGCCGGAGAATTTTTCGAGCGACTCGATCGAAGCTGCCACGGCCGGCTCGATGTTCAGCTCCTCGTTGAACATCGGAATCACCAGCGACACCGAAGGCTTGCGCGTCACGCCGGCCGCCTCGCCGTGAAGATCATGTGCGGGTGGAGATAACCGCGGTCGATCGCGCGCGCGTTGAAATCGGTAAAGCCGATCTCGGTGAGCATCGCGCGCAGCTCGTCGGGCGTCTGGTAGAAAAAGCCGCTGCCGATGCTGACGTTGAGAAACGTGTCGGACAGCCACTCCTGAAAGCGCGCCCACTTCATCTTGAACGAGGTCGCGTCCATGTCCTTGAGGACGAACGTGCCGCCGGGGGCGAGCCGTGCGAAGGCGCGCTCGAACACGCCGCGCCGGACGTCGAGCGGCATGCGATAGGTGGCGTCGTAAATCACGACCGCATCGAACGTGCCGCGGATCGCCTCGTCGTACGCCGCCACTTTGCGGATCTTCGGCGACGGTGACGGCAGGAGGCTCTTGCGCTCATCGGGATCGACCGCCACCACTTCGCGCACCCGCTCTTCGACGATCAGGCGCGCATAGAGACTGTGCCCGGCGCCGATCTCGAGGACGCGCGCGCCGGCCGGTACGTCGTCGATAGTGCGGAGAAAGGGGCAGGTCGCGAAGCGGATCAGCATGTGGACGCGATGGCCTGGCGGGTAGTGCCCGAACGCGCGATGCAGGACCCGCAACGCGCGGACGTATCCTATTGACATCGGGCGGATTATAGAGCGCTTGAGACGCGGACACGCTCTTGCCGCGGTCGCGCTGCTGGCGCTCGCGGCGCTTCATTTCACGTCGCTCCCGCGGACGATCTGGGAGTACGACGAGAGCTTCTTCGCGTACGGCGTGGAGCGCTACGAGCCGCTCCTCCATCACCCGCCGCCGCCGGGCTATCCGCTGTACATGGGCTTCGCGAAGCTGCTGCCGGGCGAGCCGTTCCACGCATTGCTGGCAACGAGCGTGCTGGCGGTGATCGGCGGACTGGTGGCGTTCTTTTTCGCGTTCCGGACGATGACGGACACACGGACGGCAGTCGTTGCGGTGCTGCTGCTGTATGGATGTCCGGCGGTGCTGGTCTCCGGCACGCTGCCGCAGTCGGACGCGGGGGCGCTGGCGCTGTTCGGTCTGGCGGCGTGGGCGTGTGCGCGCGGCAATCCGGTGGCGATGGCGCTCGCTTGCGCGGTGGTGATTGGGTGGCGATTGCAGTTCTCGATCGCGGTCGTGCCGATGTTCCTCACGGCCGTGCTGCTGCTGCGGACGTGGCGCGACCGGTTCGTCGCGGTGGGCCTGTTCGGCGCGGCCTGTCTGACGTGGTTCGTGCCGCTGGTGATGCAGGCGGGCGGACCGGAGTCGTACTGGCGCTGGCTCTCCGGACAGGCGGCGTACTACGCCGCGCACGACGCCGACCTGTCGCGCAGCGGCCACTCGGCCTCGCAGATCGCGCTGCGGTTCGTGGCCCATCCGTGGGGGCCGAAGTTGCTGTCGATGCCGCTGCTGGTGTTCGCGGCGGTCGGCTTTGGAGTGCGGCGACGCCAG
>DASVRB010000501.1:0-2115 GCA_036388835.1 Thermoanaerobaculia bacterium
CACTGGCCGCCGCGACATCTACATCGCCGCGTTCAACGGTACGTCGTGGGACGTGACCGAGAAGATCGTCACGCAATCGAACGGCATCGATTACGCCCGCCAGGACGACATTTCGATCAGCCCGGACGGCCGTTACGTCGCCTATGTGGCGTCGGAAGCGAATGCGACCGGTGAGCTGTATGTGTACGACCGCACGACGTCGACGACGTTCCGGCCGCGTCCGGGCGGCGCCCGTCCCGCCCTCACTTCGGCCACCGCTCCCCGCCTCGGCAACAACACCATCGTCTGGCAGGACTACGACATCAACGGCGAAGGCTACGGCGGCGCGTTCTGGCTGCACATCCCGACCCAGGTCCTGCAGAGAATCGGCCGCGAGACGAGCGGCAATCCGGCCTGCTGCGGCTCCAATGGCAACGGCGGTGAGGCCGGCGGCCCGGCCGTCAGCGCGGACGGTCGCTGGACCGCCTATCACAGTGCCTCGCCGCGCATTGTGACCCCCGACGGCAACGGCACATACGACACCTTTGCACAGCGCATGACCGCGGTCGCCGATTTCACCTTCTCCTGCACCGGACTGACCTGCTCGTTCGACGCGAGCCCAACGCTCTCGGCCTGCACCATCTCCTCGCATGCGTGGGATTTCGGCGATGCCTCATCCGGCAGCGGTGCAGCCACCGCGCATGCATACGCGAATGGCGGGCAGCGCTCGGTGACGCTGACGGTGACGGACGTCAACGGCGCACAGAGCAGCATCACGAAACTGGTCACACCCATGCCCGGATCGGCATTGTCGACCGGCTACGTGGCCAGTGCGCCCTGCCGCCTGTGGGATTCGCGTCTCGCGCCGAACGACAACCCAATCGCCTCCGGTCAGGAGCTGATCCTCAATATTCACAGCGGTTCGAACAATTGCGCGCCGAGCCCGAACGCCCGCGCCGCCTCCGTGACCGTGACAGTGATCAGCCCTGATTCGGCCGGCTATGTCGACGCTTACGCTGCCGGTACGCCTGTCAGCAATGGTGCGCTGACGTTCGCCCCCGCGACGTCGCCGCGTCCGAACAACATCATTGTGCCGGTGTCGAGCAACGGCACGATCGCACTGCGGCCGGTACTGGTCTCCGGCGCCGTCGATCTGATCGTCGATTTGAACGGCTATTTCACCGACGTTGCCGGGGTTGGCGTGACTCCCCTCGGCTTCCAGCCGCTCACCGCGTGCCGCATTTATGACTCGAGCTCGAACGGCGGCGCTCCTTACACACAGGGGGAGGTTCGCAATATCGCGGTGCAGGGCGTCTGCGGCATTCCGACCGGCAGCGTCGCCGCATCGCTCAACGTCAAAGTCAAATCGGCCACCGCGGTCGGTCACCTGACCCTTTTCCCCGCCGGCTCGGCCGTGCCGCTGACCTCGAATGTCAACTATCGCGTGCAGGCCCCCGGCGTCTTCACGAACGGCGCGCGCGTGCCGCTCGCCGCCAATACGCCGGACCTCGGCACGAGGATGATGGTCTACGGCGGCACCGCGCATCTGGTCGTCGACACCAACGGCTATTTCAAGCAGAACGCGCCATTGCAATACACGCCGCTCACCCCCTGCCGCGCGCTCGATACCCGTCTTGCAGCACAGGGATCGGCGCTGCAGAGCGGAAAAGAGCGCGCATTGCAGATTCGCGGAAACTGCGGCGTCCCGTCCGACGCGAAAGCGGCAATGGTGAACGTCACCGTGGTCGGCCCCACCGCCACCGGCACCCTGAGCGCATTCGCATCCGGCGCCGGCCTGCCGGCCGTTTCCGCGATCAGCTACGCCGCCAATGAACCAGCCCTCGGCAACGGCATGATCGTCCCGCTGTCGCAATTGCTGGCCAATGACCTCAGCCTCATCGCGTCAATGCCGTCCGGCAATGACAAGACGCACGTGGTCGTAGACATCTTCGGCTACTTCCGCTGAACGCTTTCAAAGCACACCGGGACCGCACAAGCGGTCCCGGTTTCTTGGAGTGCGGCGACGCCAGTCGCCGCTTTCACTTCCGAACGCCAGTCAAAGCGGCGCTAATCAGTTGCCCGAGTGCGTGCACGAGGAGAGACTCATGACCGTTCCATTGAAACGTGCCGCGCAGA
>DASVRB010000502.1:0-4919 GCA_036388835.1 Thermoanaerobaculia bacterium
ACCGCTTTGCGCGCGAGGAGACCCGCCGCCAGCATCACCGACGGATTCGAAGTGTTCGTGCAGGAGGTGATCGCGGCGATCAATACGTCGCCGTGATGCAGATCCTCCACCGACGTCGGCAGTTGCGCCGTCAGCTCCGCCGCATCGACGCGATCCGGTGTCGGGCGGTTGTTCATCATTTCGTATTCCGTGAGCTCGCTCGTGTTGCGGGTCTCTTTCGGATGCGGCGTCGTGGCCATCTCCTGATCGCCGCCGCCGGCATGCTCGCCGGTCGCGGTGACACCGAGCTCGGTGCTGATTTTCCGTTCGATCTCCGCGGCCGTTTTCCCATAACCGTTCGGCGGCTCGGCCTGGAGCATGTTGACGAACGTCGGCTTCAGCACGTCGAGCTCGATGCGGTCCTGCGGGCGCTTCGGGCCGGAGACACTGGCGCGCACGGTGGCGAGGTCGAGCTCGAGCACTTTCGTGTACTCGACGTCGCCCTTCTTCGGGATGCCGAACATCCCCTGCGCCGTGTAGTAGTTGCGGAACGCGGCGATGTGCTCCTCGCTGCGGCCGGTGAGCGCGAGGTATTTGCAGCACTCTTCGTCGATCGGGAAGAAGCCCATCGTCGCGCCGTACTCGGGGGCCATGTTGGCGATCGTCGCGCGATCTGCCAGGCTGAGCGACGAAAGCCCACTCCCGTAAAACTCGACGAACTTGCCGACCACTTTCGCGTGCCGCAGGAGCTGGGTGATGGTGAGCACGAGATCGGTGGCGGTGACGCCTTCCTTCAAGGCTCCGGTGAGATGCACGCCGATGACGTCGGGAGTGAGGAAGTAAACAGGTTGACCAAGCATCCCGGCTTCGGCCTCGATGCCGCCGACACCCCACGCCACGATGCCGAGGCCGTTGATCATGGTGGTGTGGGAATCGGTGCCGACGAGCGAGTCGGGATACCAGACGCCGTCCTTCTCGAACACGCCGCGCGCGAGGTATTCGAGGTTCACCTGATGCACGATGCCGATCTGCGGCGGCACGATCTGGAAACCGTTGAAGGCCTGCGTTCCCCACTTGAGGAACTGGTAGCGCTGCCGATTGCGGCGGAACTCGATCTCGGTGTTGAGCTGCAGCGCGTCGGCGCGGTTCGCGTAATCGACCTGCACCGAGTGATCGATGACGAGGTCGACCGGCACGAGCGGCTCGATGATGCCGGGGTCCTTGCCGGCGCGCTGCGCGGCGGCACGCATGGCGGCGAGGTCGACGAGCAGCGGCACGCCGGTGAAGTCCTGCAGCAGGACGCGCGCGACCATGAACGGAATCTCTTCCTCACGCGGCGCGGTGGCGCCCCAGTTCGCAAGCGCGCGGACGTTCTCCTCGGTGATCTTCTTGCCGTCGAGGTTGCGCAGGACGGATTCGAGGACCACCCGGATGCTCACCGGGAGGCGGGAGACCGGTCCGATCCCCGCTTTTTCGAGCGCCGGAAGCGAGTAGAACTGACCGCTCTTTCCGTTGCCAAGGTCGAATGTTTCGAGTGTGTTGAAGGTGTTGTGCGGCATGGCGGCGCGAGCATATGGGCGGGGGGAGGAGGGGTCAAGCTGATGCGGAGACATCGCGCGTGATGGCGGTTGTTCGTTGTGATCATGTTGTCGGTTGTCGGTTGTCGGTTGTCTGCACGGTATCGCTCGGGCGATGAGGCGCAGACAACCGACAACCAACAACTAACAACAACACCAGCTCGTATCGCTCGGGCGACGAGCCGCAGACAACTGACAACCAACAACTAACAACAACACCAGCTCGTATCACCCAGGCGACGAGCCGCAGACAACTGACAACCGACAACCAATCAACCGCCAACAACATCCCCCGCCGGGATGACATCCCGCTCCCCGCTTGTTTTTCCACGCTCATGCCTCGGATTCGCGCCGCGCTTCTCATCGTTCTGCTGCTCGCGACTGCCGCGCACGCCAAACAGCGCGCGGCGGCGGCGCCGGGCGGGACGCAGTTGCTGGCGTATCCGCTTCAGTCCGTCACGCTGATCGACGATCGCTCCGATCTTTTCGCACTCGATCACGTGGTCGGCCGCGCCACGATCGTGGCCCTCGGCGATTCGACGCATGGCACGCGCGAGTTCTACACAATCAAGCTGCGCATCCTCGATTACCTCGTGCGCGAGCGCGGCTTCGACGTGCTGTCGCTCGAGGCGCCGTTTCCGATCGTCGAGCGGATCAACGTGTACGCGCAGGGCGGCCCTGGCGATCCGCGGGCGCTGCTGCGCGAGTTGAACGCGCGCCTCTTCTATCTCTTCTGGGATGTCGAAGAACTGCTGACGGTCATCGAATGGGTGCGCGACTACAACCTCCATCGCGGCGAGCGCGCGCCGATCGAGATCGCGGGCGCCGACGTGTACGACGAGCGCGGCGGCGTCGCGGGCGTGCTCGATTATCTGCGCCGCACCGATCCCGCGGCGGCGACGGCGGCGGAGCGCGATTACGCATGCGTGCTGGCCGGCGAACGAACGGTTGGCTGCGCGCGGACCGCACGCGGCGTGCGCGAATCGCTGCTGGCGATGCCGCACGAAACGCGCGAGTACGCCGACGCGCTGCAGTACGCGTCTGTCGTGCAGCAGTACTTTGAAAACCCGCGCTTCGAGCCGCGCGAGCGGGCCATGGCCGCGAACCTTCTCTGGATCCGCGAGCACCGCGGCCGCGCGCGCAAGGTCGTGCACTGGGGCCATCAGGAGCACGTCGGCAAGCTCCGCTCCTCCGCCACCCGCGGCGAGACGATGGGCTCCATCCTCTCCGCACGCGTCGGCCGCGATTACGTGGCCATCGGCAGCCTCACCGGCAGCGGCAGTTTCCTGCAGTGGCGCGAGCTCTCGACAGGCCGCTTCAACCTCGACCCGCACACCTATCCCGACCCGGCCCCCAACACCTACGAATGGCACCTGCGCGTCCGCGGCCTCAGCGCGATGCTCGTCCCGCTGCGCGGCCGCATCCTGCCCGGCACGTCGTTCCGCACGGCAGGAACGACGTCCGGATGGATCGAGGTCGCGCAGCCGCTTTCGCAGAAGCTGGATGCGGTGATTTACATCGATCGCACGAATCGGACGACGCCGTTGGATTGAGCGGGCGCGCCTTCCTGTGTCATCCCGCGCGCAGCGCGGGATCCCCTGCCGCGAGCCGAAGGTCGTGAATCGGGAGGGAAGCTCCCCCTCTCGTCATCCTGACGGGAGGGGTTGTTTCTCCTCCCGTTTCACATCCCCAAACCGCACCAGCGCGTTCGCGTAGTAATCGCGCAGCAGGTGCTCGTTCGGGTTCCAGCTCCAGGCGTCCTCGAGCTCGGGCATGCCGCCGCGGGCTTCGAACAGCTCGTCGCGCCACTGCTCGACCGGGACGATCAGGTGCCGCAGCTCCAGCACCTGGCGGGCCGCTTTCCAGATCTCTTTCGGCGTTTTTTCTCGCAGGAGCCAGGGGCGGTCGCTCCATTCCTCGCGGGCGCGGGCGAGCTCGGTCAGCATCGCTTCCTGTGTCAGCACCGGATGCTTTTTGAAGACTGACGCCACCAGGCAGACCGGCGTGACCGGCAGCGCGTTCGAGATCTCCGCCATCACCGTTTCGGCGAGCCGCTGCAGCTCCGGTTTCCGCTCCTCGAACGTCTCCGCGAGGATGGCGGGATGCGCGCGCGCGAATTCGTCGATCGACACCGGATTGCCGAACGTCACGATCGCATAGCCGTAGCGTTTGAAGCGTCCGAACAATCCGCGGAAAAAACCTTTGAACAGAAAATCGAGACTGGTCTTCAGCTTCTCTGATTTCGTGGAGCGCTCTTCTTTGCCGAGCAGCTCTTCGGTCAGATTGCGGTCCTCCAGAACCCGGTCGTAATTCACCGCCGTTGGGATGATGTACAGCGGCTGTGTGAAATCAGCATCGCGTTTCGCGGAGACGAGATAGTCGAGCATCCCGAGCTTCGGCTTCTGAAACGCGCCGTCGCGCGAGAGGCCGCCCTCGATGAAGATCCCCTGCGTCACGCCGTGCTTGGTGATGGTCTGGACGAACTTCGACAGCACCGCGTGGTACAGCGGCTCGCGATACCGGCGGCGCACGAAATAGCCGCCGAACCACTTGAAAACGTGATTGAGCGGCCACACCCGCGCCCACTCCCCGATCGCATAGGAAAGCGAAATGAATTTGAAGAGCATGTGCGCGACGAGGACGTAATCGGCATTGGAGCGGTGATTGATGACGTAAATCACCGCCGCCCCTCTCGACTGCTCGCTGAAGTCGCGGATCGGTTTCCGCTCGACGACGACCCGATAGAGGAAATGCATGATCGCGCGGGCGACCGGCGCGCCGATGCGGTAATACGCGAGGAGATTGAATTTCGGGACGATCTCCTGCAGGTATTTCCCCGCCTGCGCGCGCGCCTCTTCAATGGAGACCTTGTGCGTCGTTGCGTACGTCTGCACCGCCTGCACGATGTCGCGGCTGCCGAAGACCTCCAGCTCGATCGCCGCGTGCTGCCGCTTGAGCTTGAACTTGTCGACGCGGATGTTTTTCTCGCGCTGCATCCGCCGCGCGTATCGCTTCGAGTAGATGGAGACCATCCCCGCCAATGCCGCGATGGCCGCCGCGATGCCGAGGAGCAGGTTCATGGATCGGGAGAGTGTACGACGGCGGGTCGGTACAATCAGCCGCATGGCGCGCGGCTGGGAAAGCAAGTCCGTCGAATCGCAGCAGAGCGGCGAGGACCTCTCGCGCAAACAGAAGCTCTCGCCCGAAGAAACCGAGCGCGCCGCGAAACGCGCCAGCCTCGAGTTGTCGCGCGCCCGCATTGCCCGCGAGCTCGAGACCGCACGGTCCGACGTGCACCGGACCGCGCTCCAGAATGCGCTGCACTTTCTGGACGAGGAGCTGGCGAAGGCGTGACGCGAATTT
>DASVRB010000503.1:0-3860 GCA_036388835.1 Thermoanaerobaculia bacterium
CGCCCGGCACGAGCGCGGCGCCCGGCGCGACGACGGCGACGACGGCGCCGCCAACCACCCCCATTCGCTGATGCCGAGCGCGACGAGCGCACTCTACGAGCCTCTCATCGAACGCAATCTCGACGCGATCGCGCCGGCAGCGCACGCGTTTCTGGAGACGCATTCGGAGGAGGAGCTCTGGATCGCCGTCGCCCGGTTCGCGGTGCTGGCGTACGCACCTGCGCAGCATGCGAAACGCGCGGTGATGGCCGCGCGCGCTGCGCACGACGTGCGCAGTGTCGAGCTGACCATCGAGTGCGCGCGGTACGCCGCGGAAAGCCGCCTGCCGTGGAGCGAGCCGCCGATCTTCGAAGGGGGCGATCTTCCTTCGTACGAGGAGCTGCGCGTGCATGCACGCGGCGACGCGCTCCTGATGCTCGACACGGCGCAGGCGCTCGAACGCACCCTCGGCGAGAAGGGGAGGGCCGTGCTGGTACGCATGGTCACGTGCGAGCTGGAGTCGCCGTCAGAACATCCGGCCGAGCCGCTCGAGGTGCTGGTGGAGCGGGCCATCGAATCAGGCGGTGCGATCGACGACGTCCGCTCCGTCTTCATCGCGGCCGCCGGATTGCCGCCGCTGCGCGACGCGGTTCCGCTCGCGCCGTACCGGCTCGCACGCGACTACGCGCAGACGCTCATCGCTCACGCGGTCGCGCGTACACTCCCCGTTCGCGCGGAGGAGTTTCTGGCCGCGGTTCACCACAATCTCGAGCATGGGGAAAGCTATGCCGAATGGTCGTTTGCTTGAGGTTCCAGGACTGGACGGAGAAAGATGAACGCAGAACGCAGAACGCAGAATGAAGAATTGAGAAAAGGCGCCGGAGCGCGTGCGGAGCGCGGCGCGTCGGCGGATCGCGGTGCGCGTCATCGCCGTCGTCCCCTTTCTTCCTTCTTCATTCTGCGTTCTGCGTTCTGCGTTCTGGTTTTCACCGCCTGCGCAACGACAACGCCTCCGCCGCAAACGCAGCCATCGCGCACGCAAACAGTCGACGCCCTGATCAATCGCGAGCCGTTCAACCGAGCGTTCTGGTCCGTCCTCGTCGAAGAAGAAAACGGCACCGTGCTCTACGCGCGCAACGCCGACAAGCTCTCCATCCCGGCGTCGAACCGGAAGCTCTTTTCCTCCGCCGCCATCGCCAACTGCCTCGGCATCGACTCGCAACTTGCCACTGAAATCTGGCGCGACGGCGACGATCTGATCGTTCGCGGCGACGGCGATCCTTCGCTCGGGTCGTGGCGATATGACCGGCAGGAGGATTTCGATCAACTCGCGATCGATCTGCGCGCGCGCGGGATCACTCGCGTGCGCGACGTGATTGCGGACGTTTCGCTCTTCGACCGTGTCACGTTTCCGGGCGGCTGGAAGCACGGCAATCTCGGCAGCGATTACGCCGCGCCGGTCGACGCGCTCGCGTGGGGGGAGAACGAGATCCCGGTCGATCGC
Organism: Thermoanaerobaculia bacterium; assembly: GCA_036388835.1. Classification (GTDB taxonomy): domain Bacteria; phylum Acidobacteriota; class Thermoanaerobaculia; order Gp7-AA8; family Gp7-AA8; genus QHVT01. Next base: position 1,484 of record DASVRB010000503.1, read on the forward strand.
GCGGTTCCCGATGCGGCGCTGCACGCCGCCAATGCGCTGCGCGACGCGCTGCATCTGCGCGGCGTCACCGTAACCGGCACGTCGCGCGTGAACACCGAGCCGCGCGCATGGCAGGAGCGCCTCGCCACACTGCGCTCTCCGTTCGTCGGCGAGCTGCTGCGCACGGTGCTGAAGAACAGCCACAACCTCTACACCGAGATGCTGCTCAAACGCGCCGGCGGCGGTACGTACGAAGAGGCGTTCGCGCGCGAGGCAGCATTTCTGACGACCGAGGTCGCGCTCGAAGCCGGCACCTTCCGCTTCGTCGATGGCTCCGGCCTCGCGCCCGACAACCACATCACGCCGCAAGCGGCGATCCGCCTGCTCCGCTGGATGAACCATCCCGCGCGCCGCGCCTACTGGTGGTCCGTCCTCGCCCAACCGGCCGGAGAAGGAACGCTCCGCCGCCGCCTCGTCACCCTCGAACATCGCCTCCGAGGCAAGACCGGCACCGTCGCGGGGGTGAACGCCCTGAGCGGCATCATCGCCCTCCCCGACGGCCGCTCCCGCTACTTCTCCGTGATGGTGAATCACCACATCGGCGATGGGGATGAGGCGGTGAGGGTGATTGATGCGGTGGTTGCGATGTTTGCGGACGTCCCTCACCGTCATCCTGAGCTTTAGCGAAGGATTTCGGCGGCGACGACCGAACCGACGGGCGCCGGTCTTCGCATGTTGAGATCCTTCGCTAACGCTCAGGATGACGAGGAAGGGGCGCGCGAGAGCCCACTTACTTCTTCACAAACTTCGCCCCAAAAAACTCCAGCGCCGCCACCGCTCGTTTTGCGTCGAACGAGAACGTCACCTCTTCATCGACCTCGTAGAGTTGGGACTCGGCGAGGAAGGTGTCGTGCTCGAGGTGGGTGAGGGGAATGGTGAAGCGGTTCCACTGCAGGACCAGTCTGCCGTCGACGAGGGTGATGTTCGCTTTGCCGTGCGAGCGGCTTTCGTACTCGCCGGTGTAGCTCTCGAGTGCGAGCAGCGGTTTCGAGTCGGCGGCGCGATTCGCGAGGCGCTCTTCCTTCTCTTTGATCGCCTTCTCTTCCGCGCGGCGGTCGAGCATCAGGTAGTACGCGTTCCAGTCGCGGGCCGGTTTGCCGGAGAGCATGTCCGCGAGCGCGTTGCGCAGCGCCACCAGTGCGTAGCCGCGGCCGATGTTCGCCATGATCACGAAACCGCTGGAGCGTCGCGGGAGGAGATCGACGTGCGTGCGGAAGCCGTTCAGCGCCCCCGAATGTGAGACCAGTAGCTCGCCGCGGTAGTCCTGAATCACCCAGCCCATGCCGTACGACATCACGTTCGATTCCGGGTTCATGTCGCGCGACGTGTTCTCGAGCCGCAGCACCGGGTGCGGCATCTTCGTCTCTTCGACCGCCGTCGGATCGACCAGCTGATGGAGGTTGAACGCTCCGTTACTCAGCTGGAAGCGCAGCCAGTTGCCCATGTCGCGCGCCGTCGATTTGATCGCGCCGGCCGAGCCGAGCGTCTTCGTGTCGATCGGCAACTGCGGCAGCACGGTGCTCGTTTTGAAGTCGTAGCGATAGCCGATGGCGTGATCGGAGGTCTGCCACTCTTCGTCTGAGGTGATCGTGCGCGTCATCTGCAGCGGCTCGAAAATGCGCGTCTTGACGAACTGCTCCCACGGCATGCCGGACGCGTGCTCCACCGCCTCGCCGGCGGCGATGAACATGATGTTCTGGTACTGGTAGGCGGTGCGGAACGGCTTCGTCAGCTTGGTCGCCCCCATGCTCCGGATGACCTGCTCGCGCGTCAGCGGTGTGTTGTCCCACAACTCGTCGTTGCGGCCGAGGCCTGTGCGATGCGAGACGATGTCGCGCAGCGTCACCTGCGAGTCGGCGCAGAGATCGTCGAGCTGAAAGTAGGGGATGTGCTTCTTCACCGGATCGTCCCACGAGAGCTTCCCGTCGGACACGAGCATGGCCATGGCGGTGGTGGTGAAGGCCTTTGAAGTCGAGGCGATCTGGAAGAGCGTATCGGCGGTGACCGGCTCGGTGCCGCCGAGCTCCTTGAGGCCATACCCCTGCGCGTAAACCACCCGGTCGTTGCGGACGATCGCCACCGCCATTCCGGGAATCTGCCACGCCTTCATGGTCGCGTTCATCACCTTGTCGACCGCTTTCGGATCGAACGCCGACTGCTGCGGCTGCGCGGCTGCAGTAAGAGAGAGGAGAAACAAACCAAAAACGGCAAGCGGACGCATCGGGGCGCATTGTAGTCGGGCTTCTTGTGGAGCGGCGGGCTCTTAGCCCGCCGGAACGTTCGCGCCCCGTCATCCTGAGCGTTCGCGAAGGATCTCGAAATGCGACGGCCGTCGCGG
>DASVRB010000504.1:0-5769 GCA_036388835.1 Thermoanaerobaculia bacterium
CTGTCGGGCGGTGAAGCGCAGCGCATTCGTCTCGCGACGCAAATCGGCTCGAAGCTGATGGGCGTGCTGTACGTGCTCGACGAGCCGTCGATCGGTCTCCATCAGCGCGACAACCGGAAGCTCATCGACTCACTGCTCGAGCTGCGCGACGTCGGCAACACCGTGATCGTCGTGGAGCACGACGAGGAGACGATCGAGACGGCCGACCACATCATCGACCTCGGCCCGCGCGCCGGCGTGCACGGCGGCCATGTTGTCGCCGAGGGGACGCTCGAACAGATCAAGACGTTCCCGAGCTCGCTCACCGCAAAGTACCTGCGCGGCGAAGCGCGCATCGAAGTGCCGGAGCGGCGTCGCCCGATCGGAGAGAACAAGCTGGTCATTCGCGGTGCGAAGCAGAACAACCTCAAGAACCTCGACGTCGAGATTCCGCTCGGCGTCTTCATCGCCGTCACCGGCGTCAGCGGCTCCGGCAAATCGACGCTCGTGAACGACATTCTCTACAAGGCGCTGTCGCGGCACTTCTACGACGCGCTCGACACGCCGGGCGAGCACGATCGCATCGACGGGCTGGAGCTGATCGACAAGGTCATCGACATCGACCAGTCGCCGATCGGCCGCACGCCGCGCTCGAATCCTGCGACGTACACGCAGCTCTTCGGCGAGATCCGCAACCTCATGGCCCAGACGCCCGAGGCACGCATGCGCGGGTACGGGCCGGGGCGCTTCTCGTTCAACGTGAAGGGCGGTCGCTGCGAGGCGTGCAAAGGCGACGGTCAGATCAAGATCGAGATGCACTTCATGCCGGACATTTACGTGAAGTGCGACGTCTGCAACGGCAAGCGCTACAACCGCGAGACGCTCGAGGTGAAGTACAAAGGCTTCTCGATCGCGGAGATCCTCGACATGACCGTCGAGCAGTCGCTCGACTCGTTCCGCAACGTCCCGCGCATCTTCAACATCCTCCACACGCTCGATGAAGTCGGCCTCGGCTACATCACGCTCGGCCAGTCGTCGACCACGCTGTCGGGCGGCGAGGCGCAGCGCGTGAAGCTGGCCAAAGAGCTCGCGAAACGCGCCACCGGCAAGACGCTCTACATCCTCGATGAGCCGACCACCGGCCTGCACTTCGACGACGTCGCGAAACTGCTGCACCTGATGCACGGCCTCGTCGACCGCGGCAACACGGTGGTGGTGATCGAGCACAACCTCGACGTCATCAAGACTGCCGATCACGTCCTCGACCTCGGCCCCGAGGGGGGCGACGGCGGCGGCCGCGTCATCGCGAAGGGCACACCCGAGGACATCGCGAAAGTGAAAGCGAGTCCGACCGGTCAGTACCTCGCCAAAGCGCTGCGCGGAATGTCGCTGGCGACCCGGTAGGGATTTCCGGACTCGGGGGCTCTCCTAGAGCGACAGGAGGGCCTCATGTTCCACCGCTCGTTCGTACTGCTGCTGTTGTTCTCTTTCGCGGCGTGCCGTTCCACATCGCCTTACCAGGTGCGCGGAACGGAGGCGCCACTCGCTCCGGCGCCCGACTTTACGGTCGAGCAACTGGAGCGCTCTGTCGACGCGCAACTGAATTTCGAAGCGCGCTCGGTCGAAGAGTTCGACGACATGGCCCTCGGCGTGGTCGAGATCACGGACGACGGTCTGGTGAATCCGTCGCAGAAAGAGCAGGTATTCGATCTGGTCGGAAAGCGGATCCGGAACGAGCAGAACTCGCTGCTCGTCGTGTTCGTGCACGGGTGGCATCACGGTCCGTCCGTGTGCGATCGCGATCTCGCCTGCTTCCGGCGCGTGCTGCATCGGCTCGCGAATTCGAAGGAGCTGCTCGAGCGCAACGTGCACGTCACCGGCGTCTACGTCGGCTGGCGCGGCGAGTCGCTGAATCGGCCGTGGAACAACTTCACGTTGTGGGACCGGAAGAACGTCGCGCAGCACATCGGACGCACCGGCGCGAAGGAAGTGCTGCTCGAGCTCGACGCCATGTACAACGAGGTGAAGCGCGCCCGCCCGTCGAGCTACATGACGATGGTGACGGTCGGACATTCGCTCGGTGGTGCGCTGGTGTTCTCGGCGATGAAGGGAATGGCCACCGGCAACGCGGCCGGCATCGTCGACGGCTCGCCTGCAGGACGGACGCATCGGATCGTCCGTGCGGAAGGCGATCGGGAGAGCGCCGCGAAACGTCAGGTGAAAGCGACGCGTGCGCGTCTCGGCGATCTGGTGGTGCTCGTGAATCCCGCCATCGAGGCCGACGAATACAAGCCGTTCCACGCCGATCTGCCCGACTCCGACACCGGCAGCTATCGTCCGGGACCCGACAAGGCGTTGCCGTACGACGAGGATCAATTGCCGGTGCTGATGGCCATCGCCTCCGAGGCGGATGAAGCGGTCGGCAAAGCGTTCGTGGCGGGGAGATGGGTGTCGGCGTTCCGCTATCCGAAGATCGCGCTCGACCGCTCGCAGCGCATCGGCATCGGCCACTACAAACCGCACATCACGCACACGCTGCGATATCCCGACGTCGAGTTCGAGGAGAAGAAAGTCGCGTGCGGCTGCCCGAAGCAGTTCGATGCGCCGGTGAACATCGACAACCGGCCGGTCGACCTCACCTCGCGTGAGAAGCAGGATTTCGGCGATCTCGAGCTCGAGCTCGCGAGCTGGCGTGACAAGGCGAAGTGGGACGTGCATTCGCCGTATCTCGTGGTGCGCGCGTCGCGCGGCGTGATGCGCGAGCACAGCGACATCTACAACCCAGTGTTCGTGGAGTTCCTGACGAAGTTCATCCGCGGTTACTACACGCGTGCCGCGCAGATTCAGCAGCGCAACGCGGTCAAGTGAAGATGCCGCGGCGGACGAGAAAATCCTGCAGCGCGGCGGCGTCGGGATAGCGGTTGCTGCGCGCGAGCTCGCGCACGAAACGGGTCAGCGCCGGGCGCGTCACGCCGGGCGCTGAAGCGAGCTCGTTGAGATCGAGGCGGCCGAGGTCTTTCGCGGCGAGGATCGCGTTGCTCGCCAGATAGTCGCGGACGCGGTCGTCGATCGCATCGGCGGAGACGACTCCGTCGAGCGGCCGCGACGGGTCTCCGGCGACAAAGTGCACGGCGAAATCGAGAGGCTCGAGCGCCGCGCGAATCTGATCCGCGAACTCGGCGGCGGCGATGACGACGCATTTCTTTTCCACGGGAACAATGTTCCTTCTTTCGGCCGTTCCCCGCCACCGATGCCGGCGAAGCTCTTCCTTCTCTCGCCCGCGACCCTCAACGGTTTGCGCGCGAAGCAGCTCATGTCGTTGCGCGCAAAGTTCGCGCTGGCGACGCAGTACCGCAGCGAAGAAGGGGTGGAGATCGGCGACGCGTTCGCGTTCATGAGCGCGCTCTACTTCCGCGGCAAGATCGCGTACGCACGCCGATTCGCGGTGCCGTCACCGCTGGTCGGCAGTGGGATTTTCGTGATCACGCCGGGATACGGTCTCGTCCCTGCCGATTGGCGCATCACGGAAGAGCGGATGAAGCGGATGCGCAAGATCGACGTCGACGTATCGACGCGCAACTATGTCAAGCCGCTGCGCGACCACGCGCAACTGATCGCGCAGGCGCTCGATCGCGATGGTGACACCGAGGCGCAGGTGGTCCTCCTCGGCAGCGTCGCGACCGGCAAGTACGTCGATGTGCTCTGGCCGATTCTCGGCCCGCGCCTCCGCTTCCCGACCGCCTTCGCCGGCCTCGGCGACATGGCCCGCGGAGGCCTGATGCTCCGCGCCGCCCGCGAAGGAAAAGAGCTCGAGTACCGCACGTTAGAAGGCGATCGCAAACGCCCCCCCGGCGCAACGGGAAAGATGCCAAAGCTTTGATTTGCAGTGCGGCGACGCCAGTCGCCGCAAACGAGCGCGAAGGATGCCGAAGCTTTCGGACTGCGGCGGTGGAGGACAGGCAATCATGCCTGTCCATCGTCTTCTTCGGCGCAACTCACGAGGACAGGCATGATTGCCTGTCCTCCACTAGCGCAGCGCTCGACGCAACTCCTTCGCCTCCGCATCGTCTGGCCGAAGCTTCAAATACTCCTCCAGCGCCGCGCGTCCGCGTTCGAGCTGGCAGTGGCAGAACGACGATGTGCGCGCGATCTCGTAGAGCGCGCTCGGGTCGCTCGCGCGGAGCTCTTCGAAGATCGCGAAGGCGTCGTTCCACTGCTGCGACTCCTGCGAGAGCCAGCCGAGCCACTTCGCGGCGAGGGTGCGGTGAGCGGGCGTTTTCGCGAGGCGCATGGCTTCGCGGAGCTCGATGCGCGCGACGCCGTACTCTTTCTGGCGGTAGGCGATGTAGCCGCGCGCGAAGTGTCCGAGGGCGTGGTCGCGGCGGGCGAGCTCCGCGGCGTGTGCGCGCGCTTTCTCGAGATCGCCGCCGGCGATGCGCGGCGTCACGGTGAAGAAGCGGACCAGATCGAGCCGCACTTCGACGTCGTAAGGATTTTCTGAGAGCGCGGCTTCGAGCGACTTTCGGATATCGAGCGCGAGCAGGAAAAGCTTGATCGGGTTCGAGGTTTGCTGCGCTTCGAGCGCCAGCTTGCGCGCGTGCTGATGGTGCGAGACGGGCGCGGCCGTGAGCGCCGACGCGAATAGCAAAGCGACCAGGAACGTTCTCAGACCAACCCCGCAGGTGCATACTACCGGTTCGAACATTTTGGAGGTGTCGTCATCGAAGCTCAGAAGGAACCATTGAAAAAGGATTGGGTGAACATCGCGTTCCTCAGTCTCACGCCCGTCGTCGGCATCGTCGGAACGGCCGCTTACACGTATTCGGTCGGTCTGAAGCTCTGGATGCCCCTGCTCCTGCTCGGCATGTATCTGGCCGTCGGGATGTCGATCTGCGCCGGGTATCACCGCTTCTTCTCGCACAAGAGCTACGAGGCACACCCGATCGTCCAGTCGTTCTTCGCGTTTTTCGGCGCCATGGCTGCCGAGAACTCGATCCTCTGGTGGTCATCCGCACATCGCGTGCACCACAAGTACGCGGACAAAGACTGGGATCCGTACAACATTCAGCGCGGCTTCTGGTGGGCGCACATCCTCTGGATCTTCTACAAGAATCCGAAAACCGACACGACGTTCGCGAACTCGCCCGACCTGCTGGCGAATCCGATCGTGATGTGGCAGCACCGCTGGAACAAGGTCCTGCTGATCGTCGGCGGCTTCGGCGTACCGACGCTGATCGGCGCCGCGTTCGGCGATCCGATCGCCGGCCTGCTGTGGGGCGGCTTCTCCCGCATCGTGGTCATTCACCACACGACGTTCTTCGTGAACTCGCTCGCGCACATGTTCGGTAAGCCGGCCTTCAACGGCGACGCCTCGGCGCGCGACAACTGGATGGTCGCGTTCGTCACGCTCGGCGAGGGATATCACTCGTTCCACCATCGTTTCCCTGCGGACTTCCGGAACGGCATCCGCTGGTACGACTGGGATCCGGCCAAGTGGTTCATCGCGACGCTGCGTGGTCTCGGTCTGGCCGACCAGCTCCTGACCACTCCGCTGCCGCAGATCGAGCAGGCGCGCATGAGCGCGGCGCTCAAAGACGTGGAGCCGAAGATGGCCACCGCCACCGGCACGCTCGCCGAGGAGGCGCGTCGCCGTCTGCATGTGGCGAGCGAGCACCTCGACAAGGCTGTGAAGCTCTGGCGCACGGCCGTCGAGCAGCAGAAGCAGGGTGCCGCCTGGCGCGCCACGCAGAAACAGTCGCGCCGTCACGTTCGCGATTCGCGTCGCGAGTG
>DASVRB010000505.1:0-1798 GCA_036388835.1 Thermoanaerobaculia bacterium
CTTTCGCCGCGGCCGCGGCGGCCGCTGCTTCGCGCAGGGACGGTGACAGGCCGGCCAGATCGGCCTCGCTGTTGAGGACGAGCAGCTGATCGGTCTCATCGGCGAGCACGTTCTGGCTGAAGCGGGTGAAGAGGCCGGCCAGCTCCTGATTGATGGCCGAGAGGCGCTGCTTCGACGCGGCGTCGAGCTTCGCGCCGGAGCGGACGAAGTTGTTGTGGTACAGCCAGACCAGCCGCTGCTGCTCGGGTGTGAGGCGCGACTTTTCGGGCGAGTTGTAGACCGCCTCGATGCGGCGGAAAAGCCGCTCGTTCTGCGTGATCTGATCGGAGAACGCGGCCAGTTTCGGCGCCATCTCGCGCTCGATCGGCTGGAACTCCGGCGAGTTCATGTTCGACGCCCAGATGCCGTACGAGGTGCCGACGCGATCGAGCGTGCGGGCGGTGCCTTCCAGCGCGGCGATGGTGTTCTCGAACGTCGCCGGCTCGGGATTGCTGGCGATGCGATCGACCTCGGCGAGGTTCTCGGCCATGGCCGCTTCGAGCGCTGGACGGAAGTGCTCGACGCGAACTTTGTCGAACGGCGGGACGCCGCCGTAAGGTCCGCTCCACGGCGCGAGCAGCGGATTGTCGGATGCGCTGGCCGTGGTCGTCGACGTCGTGGCGGCCGTCGTGGTCGGCTCCGTCGTCTCGGTGGTGGTGGTCGTTGTGGTGGTGGTGGTCTGCTGCGTGTCGGTCGTATTCACGTCGGTGTTGGTCGAGGCGCAGCCGAAAAGGGCCAGCGCCGTCATCAGGATGATCAGCGGTTTCATCAAATTTCGTTTCTCCTGTGTGGGGTGGAGGTCGTCGGCGCGAGCCGGAGCTACGACTGGGTAAACCGGCGGCCGTTTGACGTGCCTTCCAGTTGCGTGCCGATCCCGGCGGGTCGGTTTTCGAAGGTGTGAGAGCATGCGCGCCGCAATGCGCTGGCTCGTCCTGTTCCTTTTCTCCACGCAGTTGTTCGGCTCGCCGCGCACGTACGTCCGGGCCGGCGCGGCGGTCGAGCGAGGCCGCACCACGACCGTGCGCGATCGCGACTGCAACAGCACGCAGCCGCCGGCGCTGTTCGGATGCGGATTCGGCGCACGCGGCGACTTTGGACAGAATCCCTCTCTCGAGATCGCGTTCGGCCTCGGCACCCGGGCGCGTGTGGAGGTTGCGATTGCACATCGCCAGCTCGAGCTCGACGCACGATCGAATTTCACCGGCGTGTCCGGCGCGCAGATCGTGACGGCGGAAGGGCGCTCGATCTCGGCGCTCGTGAGCGGCACGCTCGACCTCGCACCGCACATCTGGCGGGTGCGCCCGTTCGTGACCGCCGGTGCAGGCGTGGCGCGCAATTCGACCGGGCCGGTGGTCTATGCGTTCCCCGGGATCGGCCCGGAGGCGGTGACGATCACGCGCGGCGGCGCGCAGGTGAATCCAGCCTGGACCGCGGGCATCGGGGCGGCGTTCGCGCTGACCGATTCACTCACGCTCGATCTGACCTTCCGCCACACGACCCTCGGCACGATGCGCAGTCCGCGCGGCACCGCCACGATCATCCGCCCGACGCGCACGCTGGAGCTGGAGATCGATGAGACCCGCGCGGACGTGGTCTCGCGCGGCGTCCTGCTTTCGCTTCGATGGACCCGCTGACGCACACGGTCGTCGGCGCGAATCTCGTCTATGGAGTGCGGCGACGCCAGTCGCCGCTTTAACTCTTATGGAGTGCGGCGGCGATGCCGCCGCTTTACAAAGCCGCGGCAGGGCCGCGGCGAGGG
>DASVRB010000506.1:0-3503 GCA_036388835.1 Thermoanaerobaculia bacterium
GCCGATCTGCAGGAGCACCCCTTTCGCATAAAGACCGAGCTCGAGATTCGTATAGCCGTTGCCGAGCTGAATGAGGATCGAGGTGAGCGTCGCGATTGCGAGTGCCGCGAATACGACCAGCACGAGCGCGGTCGCTTTCGACGCCCAGATCGCCCAGGTCGGCGTCGGCATCGCGTCGTACACCTCGTGCATCTTCAGCGAGCGCTCGCGCCAGACGATGTCGCCCGCATAGAACGTGGCGATGAGCAGCGCCAGTACCGCGAACGCTTCCATGATCCCGGTGATCATCTTGTGCGTGACCGGATAGAAGCTGGTGCCGAACACGCTGTCGATACCGACCGAGTTTCCCCAGATGTTCGCGACGCCGAGCGCCACGATGATGACAAAGGGGATGCTCTTGAACACCGTCAGGCATTCGCGTCTCGTGGCGGCGATGAATGCTTTCCACGAAGCGGCGCCGCCGAAGGTCTGCTGGACGGGCGGGAGGGCGACCGGAGTCCGGTCGAGCTCGAGCGGTGCTTCAGCGGCTGCATTGCGGCGCGCTTTTTTTGCCGATTTGCGCGTGCCGGTGGTGAACTTGAACCGCCAGCAGGCGAATGCGAGCACCGTCAGCGCGATCCCGACCCACAGGATGCGGTTCCAGAGGAAAACGCCCTCCAGGGGCAGCAATTTGTTGTTCTTGTCGAAGATGGTCCAGTAGCGCGTGGCTACAAAGAAGGCATTGGCGCCGAACGGGTCCAATAGCGCGGAGATGCGCTCGTTCTCCATGTCTTCGAGCAGCGCGCCGGCGACGCCCCAGGCGACGAAGAACGCGACGACGCTCGAATACGTGGCCATGACGCTGCGCGTCAGTGCCGCGACGGCGAAGAAGATGGCGCCGCACAGGAGCAGGTTGGGGATGACCAGCGCGAATAGTGAAAAAACGTAGGACCAGAGGTCCGTCGGCCCGATCCGCTCCTGGTCGATCCACGGCATCAGGCTGGCGACGAACATGGCCACGGCCACGCCTACGTAAATCAAGACCGCCACTGAGAGCGACCCGATGAAGCGGCCGAGCAGATACTGCCATTTGGTGATCGGTGCACTGAAGAACAGCGAGTCGGTGCCGAGGTCGAAATCGCGGTGCACTGAATCGGCCACGAACGCGGTGGTGGTGAGCACGCCGAAAATGCTCATGAGCAGCATGAACAGCATCGTCAGGAACGGTGCGTTCTTGTTGATGGCGCTGATTGCGCTGCCGCTCACGACGTCATTACTGGCGACGGCGGCAAAGCTGAGCAGAAAATAAACGGCGAAGAGGATGTAGAAGAGGGGCGCTTTGAGGTGGTATTTCACCTCGAATTTGGCGATGGATCGGAGCACTATGCCGCCTCGGCCTGATGAAGCGTGGAGAAATAGACGTCTTCGAGTGTTGCCGGAACCGCCAGAAATCCTTCCGGCTGCGTTTCACTGAATACGTGCACGACCGTTTTTCCGGCCACCAGGCGCGTCGAGATGACGGCGTGCTCTTTCTGTAAGGCGACCAGTTGGTCTTTGGAGACAATGCGCCTCCAGATTTTCCCGTCGACGTTGCGCATGGCCTCAGCCGGCTCACCCTCGGCCAACACGCGCCCGTGAGAAATGATGGCCATTCGCGAGCAGAGGTCGCTGACGTCTTCAACGATGTGCGTCGAAAGGATGACGATCACGTTCTCGCCGATCTCCGCGAGGAGATTGTGGAAGCGGACGCGCTCGCCGGGGTCGAGGCCCGCGGTCGGCTCGTCGACGATGATCAGTTTCGGATTCCCGAGCAGCGCCTGAGCGATGCCGAAGCGCTGGCGCATCCCGCCGGAAAATGTGCCGAGATTCTGTTTGCGCACTTCGTGAAGATTCACGCGGCGCAAGAGCGCGGAAACGAGATCTTTGCGCTCGCCGCGCTGGTGAATTCCCTTGAGCACCGCGAAATGGTCGAGGAGCGCCTCGGCCGACACGCGGGGGTAAACGCCGAACTCCTGCGGGAGATACCCGAGCACGCGGCGGACGTCGTCTTTCTGACGCAGCACGTCGATGTCGCCGAGACGGATCGACCCAGAATCCGCTTCCTGCAACGTCGAGATGGTGCGCATCAGTGTCGACTTGCCGGCACCGTTCGGCCCGAGCAGTCCAAACATGCCTGTCGGGATGGTGAGCGCTACGTTTTGTAGAGCTTTGACGCCGTTTGCGTACGTTTTGGACAGACCTTCTATACGGAGCACGAGAGACATGCGCGGCTATACGGCACGAGGGGAGGAAGGTTGCGGCCGGGGCGGAACCACCGAGGTACGATGAACGGCGATGGACGAGAGCGATTTCAAGCGCCTGCTGGAGGCAAGCGCCGCTGAGACTCGGGCCCACATGGACGCCATCGCGACCCAGTTGCGGCAGGAGATCGCGGAGACGCGAGTGGAACTGCGACAGGAGATCGCGGAGACGCGACTCCAGTTGCGGCAGGAGATCGCGGAAAGCCGGATCGAGTTGCGGCAGGAGATCAACGACTTGCGTCAGGAGGGCGCGGCGGACCGCCACGAAATGCGCGGCCACTTCGAGGCGCTGACGGAGCTACTCGAGACGAAGATCGAGCTCGTTGCGGAGGGCGTTGCGCTCGTGAACGAGAGACTGGAGCGCGAGGCGGCCGATATTCGCGCCGAGATGCGAGACGGCTTCGAACAGACCTACTCGCTGATCCGCTACTCGCATGGTGAGCTCGACCGCCGCGTCACGGTGCTCGAAGAACAGTCACATTGAAGACGGGCAGCAGCCTCAACCCCACGGCTTCACCTGCTTCTCGATCGGCTTCACGGTTTTCAGGTAGTCGTAGATCGCGCCGAGGTCCTGGTCCGTCATGCCGGCGAACGAGATCCACGGCATGAGCGTGTTCCGGCCGTCGGCCGTTCTGGGTGCGCTCTCCGCGTCGAGGTGGCCGAGGGCGCGGAAGCGGCCGATGAACTCTTCCTTTGTCGCTTTCCCCATCCAGTTCGACGGGTGAGGAGTGATGTTCGCGGTCGTCACTGTGAAAAACGGCGTGTGCATTTCGTAGCCGCCGGAGAACTCCATCCCCGCGATGGCCTGGTTGCGCTCGTCCTTCGGCGTGTGGCACTCGGCGCAGCTCGCGATGGAGACGAGGTATTTGCCGTACGCGACGCTGTCGTTGCGATCGGGCGTCGACACCGCGGTGTCCAGCGGCTGCGGGACGAACTTCTCGATGAAATTGAGCGGCAGCTCCAGCTTCTTCTGCGGCTCCTCGTATCGCTGCGGTTTGAGGGTGCGGAGATACGCGACGATCGACTGCGCGTCGTCGTCGCTCAGGTGACGCAGATGGCCGTACGGCATGATCGGAAAGAGCGCGTTTCCTTCGCGATCGACGCCTTCGCGAATCGCGCGAATGATCTCGCCGTCCGTCCAGGCGCCGATGCCGGTCGCGCGGTCGGGCGTGATGTTCGATGCGGCGAGCACGCCGGGGAAATGGCTCTTGTCATCCCAGACGA
>DASVRB010000507.1:0-3862 GCA_036388835.1 Thermoanaerobaculia bacterium
GCGAAATTCATCGACGATCACCGCATCGTCGACAGCTACGGCAACGTGTTCTATCCGACCAGCGAGACGCGCGAGTTCGTGCTCGATCGCGCACTCGAAGGCCGCGCCGCGCGGGTGCTGATTGCCGCAAGCGACGAGCCGGCGGCGCCGGTCCGCATCGCCGAACGCGATGAAGTGACCGCGGCGCCGGCGGTCACGAAACGCCGCACCACCACCATCGACACCGCACCTGCCGCAACGCGCACGACGCCGACAACGCAGCGTTCGCGCACGCGCACCACCGCGACCGTCTCAGAAGCAACGCCGCAGCCGAAGTCGACGCGCGTCGAGACACCTGCTGCCGCGTCGACGTCCGCACCTCTCGCGGTTGCAACGCAGGACCGCACCGTCGAAGCGCGTGTCGCGATTGAAGCACCTGTCGCCGATGCCGCTCCGCTCGTGACCACGCCGGTCGCCGCCGCACCGGTGCAGACTGCAGCCGCGCGGCCCGCTGCGAAAAAGGCCGAAGCCGAAGGCTCCGCCGCGAGCCGCGGAATCCTGCTCATCGTGATCGGGCTCCTCGGCATCGGGCTGCTTGCCGTGATGTTCCGCGCGCCGCAGGAATCGATGCAGCCGATCATCGACGTCAAGGCCACTGACGCGCCGGCGGAAGACGTGAACCCGGCCGCGCCGGTCGAGCCGCTCAGACGGCCGGAGGGGCAGCCGCAGCAGCACGCGCCGAAGAATCGAGCGACCGGATCGCGGAGATAAGCCGCGCACCCGCCGCGCTCCCCTTCATCACCAGACCGCTGACGCCGTGGCGCAATCGCTCCCGGTCGTCAGCGGTCAAATCTTTTGCGGTCAAAACGAGAATCGGAATGCGCGAAGTGGCCTCGCTCTGACGCAGCCGCTCCGCCAGCTCGAAACCGCTCATCTCCGGCATCATCAAATCGAGAATGATCACGTCCGGCTGCATCCGCGCTGCGCGCTCGAGCGCCTCCGCGCCGCTGGTCGCAACGTCGAGCAGATAGCCCTCGCGCACGAGCTCCTGTTCGAGCAGTTGATGCACCGACTGGTCGTCGTCGATGAGCAGCAGGCGCGCGTGGCGCGGCAGTGCATCGCGGCCGGTGATCTCCGCGAGCCGGCGCAGCAATCGCGGCCAGTCGACCGGCTTCACGAAGTAATCGGCCGCGCCGAACGCCAGCGCGAGCTCGCGGTTCTCCATCATCGACACGATGATCACCGGCACGTCGCAGGTGACTTCGTCCGCTTTCAGCAGGCGCAACACCTGCCACCCTTCCATCCCCGGCAGCACGAGATCGAGCGTGATCGCGCGCGGCGCCATGACCCGCGCGAGCTTCAACGCCTCTTCCCCCGTGCGTGCGCGGATCGGCACGTAGCCGGCCGACTGCAGATACGCGCCGAGCGCGTCGAACGCCTCGTCGTCGTCCTCGATGACCAGCACGCGCTCACCCGGCGGCACCACCACACCGTCGGCGCCGACGATCGGACTCGGAATCGCCGCGCCGGCGAAACGCAGCGGCAGCGTGAACGTGAACTCGCTCCCTTCGCCCGGCGTGCTCACGAGCGACACCGACCCACGCTGCACTTCGACGAATTTCTTCACCAGCGAAAGCCCAAGTCCAGTGCCGCCGTACGTCCGGCTGGTCGTCGTTTCGATCTGACGGAACTCGTCAAAGATCACGGCCTGATGTTCCGGCGCGATGCCGATGCCGCGGTCGGCGACACTCACGGCCAGGTGGTCCCCCACGCGCCGCGCGCGAATCGTGACGACGCCGTTCGTCTTCGAGAACTTCACCGCGTTCGAAAGCAGGTTGTAGAGGATCTGCTTGAACTTCGCGTGATCGGTCTCGATCGAAGTGACGTCCGCCGCCACGTCGATGTCGAACGCGACGTTCTTCTTCCCCGACAGACCCTTCATGACCTGGCAGACGCTGTCGATCGCGCCGCGCACCGGAAAGACCTCTGGATAGAGCTCCATCTTTCCCGCTTCGACTTTCGAGAGATCGAGGATGTCGTTGATGATGCTGAGAAGGTGCTGCCCCGAGGTGAGGATCGAGCGGAGAAAACCGACGTACTTTGGCTCGATCCGTTCGCCGAGACGCTCCACCAGGATTTCGGAGAAGCCGATGATCGCGTTCATCGGCGTACGCAGCTCGTGCGACATGTTCGCGAGGAAGATGCTCTTCGCGCGATTCGCTTCCTCGGCCTGTTCGTTCTTGATCTGCAGCTCGCGGAGAATGCGCGCTTTCGCGATCGCGGAGACCGCATGCTCGCGCACGCGTGCGAGCTTCTGCAGGTCGCTGCGGCCGAACGCGTTTTCATCCGTGAAGTTGTCGAAGATGAGGAAGCCTTCCATCCGGCCGCCGAGCGTGACCGCCATCGCCAGCATCACCTTGGGGATCGGCAGATGCGCCGTTTTCTCGGCCGCGGCGAGATGTTCGAAGTCGCGCTGTTTGACGAGGTACACGCCTTCTTCGAGTTGCTCCGCGCGCTCGGAGTAACGGCGCATCGCTTCTTCGAATGACAGCGAGCTGCCGCGAAACGGATCGGCGTCATACCCCGCCACGGCAATGGCCTCGGTGCGCCGCGTTTCGTGATCGAACTTCAGAAACGCTCCCTTTTCGGCCTGCGGAAACAGCTTCATCCCCTGCGTGACGATGCTTCTGAGAACGTTCTCGAGCGCGACCTCGCGATTGATCACTTCGACGATGCGATCGAGCGTTTCGATCTCACGCGCCTGCGCGCGAATCTCCTCCGTGCGCGCCATCACCAGGTCTTCGAGCATCCGGTTCTTCCGCTTGAGGTGGCGCATGCGCCAGCGGTTCGTCAACCAGAGCGCGGCGATCAGCGCCGCGACGTACAACAGCACCGCCCACCAGCGCAGCCAGAGCGGCGGACGCATCTCGAAGCGATACGCGAGCGGCGACGACCACACTCCCGCCGCGCTGCGCGCCTTCACCTCGAACATGTACGCGCGATTGAAGAGATACGCCGGCAGATTCATGTAGCGCGTCTTCGCGTCGAGCGTCTCTTCCGACCACGCGCGATCGAAGCCGGCCAGGCGCGTGCGATAGCGGACGCGCGATTCGTCGCCGAACGTCAGCGCCGCGTATTCGAGATCGATCTCGTTCTCACCGAGCACGACGCGCCGCAGTCGCACGACCGGCGGCGTTGCATTGCGCTCGCGCGCGGCAGGATCGAACAGCGAAACGCCGCGCGGCGTAGCGAGATAGATGCGTCCGCGCCGATCGGTGGTCAACGGACCGTACGCCCACGCTTCGTCGTCGACGAGGCCATCGGCTTTCGACACGCGCGAGAGGACGTTGCGCGTCGCCGTGTCGACTTCGACGAGCCCCGCGTTGTTGCTGACCCAAACTTGTCTGCCGTCGCGCGACGCCGTCAGGCCAACCACCGGCTGTCCGGTGAAGACCGTCTGCGCCGCGTACGGCGCATTCGTCGACAGCACCGCCAGACCTGCACCGCTCCCGACCCACAAGCGGTCGTTGTGAACGAGCAGCGCGCGAATGCCGTTCGTCGGCGCGCCGTTCGCCGTCGTCCAGACCGCCGTCACCACGCGCCGCGTGATCTCGCCGCTGTTCGATTGCTGCAGCACGTCGCGCAGCGGCGCGGTGGTGCGATAGAGGCCGCGATCGGTGCTGCCGATCCAGAGATAGCCGCTCGCATCGAGTGCGATGCTCGTCGCGCCCGCCGGTGACAGACCGGCCTGCGCGCCGATCAGAAACCACCGCTCGTTCGCGAGACAACCGGCGCCCCAGCTTCCGGCGAAACAGACCACGTCGCCGTATGCCCGTGCGGTGTACGTCGTCGAAAGACCGAGCGCGCTCATCACGCCCGGCGT
>DASVRB010000508.1:0-13881 GCA_036388835.1 Thermoanaerobaculia bacterium
ACTCCCAAATGCAAAAACTCGCAGAAATCTGCATCCGCCGTCCCGTCTTCGCTTCGATGATCGTGCTCGCACTCGTCGTCGTCGGGGCGGCCGGGTACGCGCAGCTCGGCGTCGATCGCTACCCTTCGGTCGACCTGCCGACGGTGAGCATCCGCACGGCGCTGCCGGGTGCGGCACCGGAGGAAGTCGAGTCGCTGATCACGCAGCGCGTCGAGGAAGTGGTCAACACCGTCGACGGCATCGACGAGCTCCGCTCCGTCTCCGGCCCCGGCACCTCGAACGTCATCGCCACCTTCAAACTCGATCGCGACCTCGAGACCGCGACGCAGGACGTGCGCGATCGCGTGGCCACGGTCGTCCGCGATCTGCCGGAAGACGCGACCCCGCCGGTTGTCTCGAAATTCGACAACGACAGCTCCCCCGTCATCACCATCGCGCTCTCCGGCGAGCGCTCGCTGCGCGAGCTGACCGAGCTCGCCGACAAGACCGTGCGCGTGCAGCTCGAGCGCACCGGCGGCGTCGGCGAAGTGCGCGTGGTCGGTGGACTCGAGCGCGCCATCAACGTCTGGATCGACGCCGATCGCCTGGCCGCGTATCAACTCCCGATCACCGCCGTGCGCGAGTCGCTCGACCGGCAGAACGCCGACCTCCCCGGCGGCAACGTCACCACCGAACGGCAGGAGATGACGCTGCGCACGATGGGCCGCTACACCGACCCGTCGGCGTTCGAAAATCTCGTCATCGCCACGCGCACCGCGCAAGGCGGCAATGCAGCGACTGCGAATCAGCAACCGGCAAACAGCGACGAAACCGCCGGCATCCCGGTCCGCATCCGCGACGTCGGCCGCGTCGAAGACGGCACGAAGGAACAGCGCAGCCTCGCCCGTTTGAATGGCGTCCCGACCGTCACGCTCGAGATCCGCCGCCAGTCAGGCGCCAACACGATCGCCGTCATCAACGGCATCAAGGCCGCGCTGCCGGCGGTGCAGGCGCAACTCCCCGCCGACACCAAGCTCGAAGTAATTCGCGACCAGTCGCGCTACATCGAGGCGGCCATGCACGAGATCAAGCTCCACCTCGTGCTCGGCTCGATCCTCGCCTGCATCGTGGTGCTGATCTTCATGCGCTCGTGGCGCTCCACGATCATCGCCGGCATCGCCATTCCGGCCTCGGTGATCGCGACGTTCGGGATGATGTGGGCGCTCGATTTCACGCTCAACAGCGTGACCATGCTCGCGCTCGTGCTGATGGTCGGCATCGTCATCGACGACGCCATCGTCGTGCTCGAAAACATCTTCCGGTTCATCGAAGAAAAGAAGATGAACCCGATGGAAGCGGCGGCCGCGGCGACGAAAGACATCGGCCTGGCGGTCCTCGCCACCACGCTCTCGCTGGTGGTCATCTTCCTGCCGGTCTCGTTCATGTCGTCGATTTCCGGCCGTTTTCTCTATCAATTCGGCATCACCGCGGCGGTGGCGATCATGGTCTCGCTGCTCGTCTCGTTCACGCTCACGCCGATGATGAGCTCGCGCCTGTTGCGCGCGAAAGATGCGGAAGGGGGCCACGGCTCGCGCGCCGGTTTCTACGGACGGATCGACGCGCTCTACATGCGCATGCTCGAGTTCTCGATGCGCAACCGCAAGCTCGTCGCGATCGTGGCCGTGCTCGTGATCCTCACCAGCATCCCGCTCTACAAAGGGGTGAAGCAGGAGTTCATCCCGACCAACGTCGACGAGGCGGAGTTCGACGTCAACATCACGGCGCCGCAGGGCACCAGCCTCGCCTCGATGAACGAGGCGATGATGCAGATCGAGAAGGAGCTGATGGAAACGCCCGGCGTGACGCTCGTGCTCTCGTCAGCCGGCGGCGGCTTTCTCAGCACGACCTCGAGCGGCAGCGCGTACGTGCGCATCGCGCCGCACGAGGAGCGGACGCTCTCGTTCACGAAGTTCTGGAATTCACTGAAAACGGGCAAGCCGTGGAATGCGTTCCGCGGCAATTACTCCGCGCAGGACGTGATGCAGGACGTGCGCAAACGGACGCGCAAATACGCGCCGATCCGCGTGGCGCCGCGCAATCCGCCGTCATTCAACTTCGGCCCCGGCGGACGCTCGGACATCAATTTCGTCATTCGCGGTCCGGAGATCACGCAGCTCGCCGCGTACGCGGAAGAGCTGGTGAAGCGCACCGAAAAACTACCCGGCTTCAATGATGTCGATACGAATCTCGAGCTCGACAAGCCGGAGCTCCGCGCGAACATCGATCGCGCCCGCGCCGCGGACCTCGGCGTCGGCACGTCCGACATCGCCACGAGTCTCAACGTGATGGTCGGCGGCGATCAGGAGGTGACGCGCTATCGCGATCCCTCGGTGAACGAAGACTACGACGTGCAACTGCGCGTCGAGCGCGTGAACCGCGACGATCCCGCCGCCATCGGACGGCTGTACGTGCCGTCGCAGAGCGGTGAGCTGGTGCGTCTCGACAACGTGGTGAACATCGAGCGCGCCGTCAGCGCCTCGCGCATCGATCGCCTCGATCGCGAGCGCCAGGTCACGGTCAGCGCGAGCGTCGCCCCCGGTTTCGCACTGGCGGACCGCATCGAGGCGATGCGCGCCGAGATCGCGAAGATGGGACTCGCCTCCGGCTACACCACTACGGTCACGGGCCGCGGCCGCGAGCTGGAACGGACGTTCGACGAATTCGTCTGGGCGTTCATGCTCTCGATCGTCTTCATGTACATGATTCTCGCCTCGCAGTTCGAGAGCACGATTCATCCGATCACGATCCTGCTGTCGCTGCCGCTCGCAATTCCGTTCGCGCTGCTCTCGCAATTCCTGACCGGCAGCACGCTGAATCTCTACTCGGCCCTCGGCATCCTGGTGCTGTTCGGTGTCGTGAAGAAGAACTCGATCCTGCAGGTCGATCACATGAACAACCTGCGCGCGCACGGCATGGAGCGCGAAGCCGCGATCCTCCAGGCGAATCGCGATCGACTGCGCCCGATTTTGATGACCACGCTCGCCCTCGTCGCCGGCATGCTCCCCCTCGCCCTCGGCACCGGCCCCGGCGCGGAAGAGCGCCGCTCGATCGCCATCGTCGTCATCGGAGGGCAGTCGCTCTCGCTCCTCCTGACCTTGCTCGTGACGCCGGTCGCCTACTCCCTCTTCGACGATCTCGCCCAAAGCCGCCGATGGCGCCCCGTCGCCATCCGCCTGCAACGCGCCAGAGAAAGGATGACGCTGGCCTTCGCGCGTAGGCGTTGACGCACTCGTTCTAGTGGAGCGGCGGGCTTTAGCCCGCCGAACGTTAGATAGCTGTCGGCGGGCTGAAGCCGGCCGCTCCACTCGAGCCGTCTGCCTCATACTTTCCTCTCCAATGGCCTACGACGAAGCGACCGCGCTGCGTGCGCTGCTTGGCAGCTCGCCCGATCTCATCTTCTTTCTCGATGCAGAAGGCCGCTACCGCTTCGTTGGTGAGACCGGCGCCGCGACGATTGGACAGACGCCGCGGGCGATGCTCGGGAAGACGACCGAAGACTTCGGCCTGAACTCCGAAGCGGCGAAGCGCTTTCACGAACAACGGCGCGAGGTCATGCGCAGCGGACGCGCCATTCGCGACGAGTCGACGCACGTTTCGGATGCCGGCGAGATCATCCTCGACTACGTCATCGCGCCGGTCATCGAAGACGGCCGCTGCATCGGCGTGATCGTCGTCTCGCGCGACGTCACCGAGCGGCGGCACTCCGAATCGCATGCGCGCTTTCTCTCCGAGCTCAATCAGACCCTGCAACCGATCAACGATCCCGACGAGATCATGGCCACCACCGCGCGGCTGCTCGGCCAGTATCTCCGCGCCGATCGCTGCGCATACGCGCAGGTCGAAGAAGACGAAGATCACTTCGTCATCACCGGCGATTACGCGCCGAACACCTTCAGCATCGTCGGACGTTTCGCGCTTTCGTCGTTCGGTCCCGCGCATCGACTCGCACTCGAAGGCAAACCGTTCGTCGTTGCAAACGCCGAGACCGATCCGCGTCTCGCCGACTTTCGTGATTCGTACCGGCAGACCGAGATCGCGGCCGTCATTCAAGTCACGCTGAAGAAAGCAGGGCGTTTCGTCGCCGGCATGTCCGTGCATCAGAAAACGCCGCGGCGCTGGCGTCAGGACGAGATCGAGCTCGTGCAGGTCGTCGTCAACCGCTGCTGGGAATCGCTCGAGCGTGCGCGCGCCGCGCGGCTGCTCGAAGTGAGCGAAGAGCGTTATCGCTCGCTCATCCGCATCCTCACCTCCATCGTCTGGACGGTCGACGGCACCGGCGCGTTCATCACCGAACAGCCGTCGTGGGGCGCGTACACCGGCCAGACGCGCGAACAGTACGCCGGCTTCGGGTGGGCCGAGGCGCTGCATCCGGACGATCGCGCGCCGCTGCTCGCCGTGTGGGAAGAGGCCGCGCGCACGCGCACGATCTATCGCACCAGTGGCCGCTTGTGGCACGCCGCCAGTGAGGCCTATCGCTGGTTCGAAGTCGCCGCTGTGCCGCTGCTTGGCGAAGACGGAAATCTGCGCGAGTGGATCGGCACCGTCACCGACGTGCACGAGCGGCGCGAAGCGCAGGAGCATCTCGCCGATCAGCGCACCTGGCTCGAGGCGGTCCTCGATTCGCTGCCGGTGCCGGTCGTATTCATCGAGCCCGTGACCGCGAACGTCCGCTTCGCCAATCGCGCCGCGCAACACGCAACCGGCGGCTCGTTCGTGCCCGGCCAGCCGCCGGACATGCTGCACCGCTTCGAGCTCACCGGCAGCGACGGACAGAAACTCACCGACGACAGCACGCCCGCCGTGCGGCTCGCGCGCGGCGAGCGGCTCGACGCGCTGCAGGTCACGCTGCACATGCCGGAAGGCGCACGCTCGATGCTCATGCATGGCGATCTGCTTTCGCCGATGCACGGTCATTCGGCGATGGGTGTGATCGCGTTCCAGGACATCACCGCGCTCAAGGAAATCGAAGCCGAGCTCCGTCACGCGAATCGTCTGAAGGACGAGTTCCTCGCCACGCTTTCGCACGAGCTGCGCACGCCGCTGACCGCGATCATCGGCTGGGCCATGCTGCTCAAAGACGAGCCGTTCGACAGCGCGACCGGACGCGAGGCGTTGAAGGTGATCGAGCAGAACGCGCGCGCGCAGGCGCGGCTCATCGAAGATCTCGTCGACGTCTCCCGCATCGTCGCCGGCAAGCTGAATCTCGACACGCGTCCCGTTGCGCTGGCCGAGGTCGTGCGCGCCGCGGTCGGCTCGATGCAACCCGCCATCGACGCGAAAGACATCGCGCTCGTGCAGCGCCTCGACGACACGGCGATGGTCCTCGGCGATGCCGCACGTCTACAACAGGTCGTCTGGAACCTCATCTCGAACGCGGTGCGCTTCACGCCGGTGCGTGGCCGCATCGACGTCACGCTCGCGCGCTCCGGCGCGGACGTCGAGGTCGCGGTGACCGACACCGGCGAAGGCATCGACCCCAACTTTCTGCCGCACGTCTTCGAGCGTTTCCGCCAGGGCGACATGTCGGCGACGCGCGCACACGGCGGTCTCGGACTCGGGCTGGCGATCTCGCGTCACCTCACTGAACTGCACGGCGGCTCGATCGGCGCGGAGAGCAAAGGCCGCGGCACCGGCGCGACCTTTCGCGTTCGTCTGCCGTTGCAATCCGATGCTCCGATCGGCGCCGCCGCACCGGTCGCGCAATCAGAGCGCCAGACGCCGCTGCGCGGCATTCGCGTCCTCGCCGTCGACGACATCGAAGACGCACGGATGATGATCCGCGTCGCACTCGAGCGCGCCGGCGCGACCGTCGCCATCGCGGCCACTGCCGCCGAGGCGTTCGCGCTCGTCGACACGTTCCGCCCCGACGTCCTCCTCTCCGACATCGCCATGCCCGACGAAGACGGCTACTCCCTCCTCCGCCGCCTCCGCGAAACCGGCTTCGAAATCCCCGCCATCGCCCTCACCGCCTACGTCGGCAAAGAAGCCAGCGAAGCCGCCCAAACCGCCGGCTACAAACGCCACCTGGCCAAACCAGTCGACCCCGCCGCCATCGTCAAAGCAATTGCGGATGTGCTCTAGTTTTGGAGTGCGGTGACGCCAGTCACCGCTTTGGCCAGGAGGCGCAAGCCTCCGCCCCTCGCCGATGCTCGCGCCTCGGCTTACCAAAGCGGCGACTAGCGTCGCCGCACTCCAAAAGCCCCACCTGTCATCCCGAGCGTAGTCGAGGGACCTGGCCGGGAGGGGCGCGACGCACATCCCTCGCGCGACCCACCCACCCAGGTCCCTCGCTACGCTCGCGATGACACAAAGACATGCATCGCACGCACCACGCGCGCCGAAGCAAGTACACCGCGCCCAAGGCTTGGTCAACCCACGCCGTCGGCCGTGCCGGCTTTGCCATCGCGCTGCACAAATGAAATCCTCCGCGCGTGACTGGCTTCGTTCACGTGCGCGGTGCGCGCGAGCACAACCTCAAAAACCTCGACGTCGACATTCCGCGCGATGCGCTGGTCGTCTTCACCGGCGTGTCCGGATCCGGCAAATCGTCACTCGCGTTCGGGACCCTGTATGCCGAGGCGCAGCGGCGGTACCTCGAATCCGTGGCGCCGTATGCGCGGCGGCTCTTCGATCAGATGAGCGTCCCCGACGTCGACGACATCATCGGTCTCCCGCCCGCCGTCGCGTTGCAACAGCAGCGCGGCACGCCGACCACCCGCTCGTCCGTCGGCAGCGTCACCACACTTTCCAATCTGCTGCGCATGCTCTATTCGCGCGCCGGCGACTATCCCGCCGGACAGACGATCCTCTACGCCGAATCGTTCTCGCCGAACACGCCGGAAGGCGCATGTCCCGAATGTCACGGCGTCGGCCGCATCTTCACCGTCACCGAACAATCGATGGTGCCGGACGACTCGCTCACCATCCGCGAGCGCGCCATCGCGGCGTGGCCGCTGGCGTGGCATGGACAGAATCTGCGCGACATCCTGACGACCCTCGGCTACGACGTCGATAAGCCGTGGCGCGACCTGCCGAAAAAAGAGCGCGACTGGATCCTCTTCACCGACGAAACGCCGACCGTGCCGGTCTACGCCGGACATACACCGGAAGAGACGCAGCGCGCGCTCAAACGCAAAGAAGAGCCGAGCTACATGGGCACGTTCACGAGCGCACAGCGCTACGTGCTGCACACGTTCGCGAGCACGCAGAGCGCGCTCATTCGCAAGCGCGTCTCGCAGTACATGCTCAGCCGCGATTGCCCCGTCTGCAACGGCAAACGACTGCGGCCGGAAGCGCTCTCCGTCACGTTCGCCGGTGTCGACATCGCGGAGCTGTCTTCGTTCCCGATGAAGCGCCTCGCGTCGCTGCTGCGGCCATATGCCGACGGCACCACGCATTCGAAATCGGCCCGTAATCATCCGGAAAAAGCGCTGGTGACGGAGCGCATCGCGCAGGATCTCGTCGCCCGGCTCGACGTCCTCCTCGACCTCGGCCTCGGGTATCTCTCGCTCGAGCGCAGCACCCCGACGCTCTCGCCCGGCGAGTTGCAGCGGCTGCGCCTCGCGACGCAGGTGCGCTCGAATTTGTTCGGCGTCGTCTACGTGCTCGACGAGCCCTCGGCCGGTCTGCATCCCGCCGATACCGAGGCGCTGCTGACCGCGTTCGAGCGGTTGAAGAAAGGGGGCAATTCGCTGTTCGTGGTCGAGCACGATCTCGACGTCATCCGCCGCGCCGACTGGATCGTCGACGTCGGTCCCGCCGCCGGCGAACAGGGGGGCGAGATTCTCTACAGCGGCCCGCCGGATGGACTGCGCGACGTCGAGCAATCGCAGACGCGCGTGCATCTCTTCGCGACCGATGAAGCGATCATGCGCACCCCGCGCACGCCGCGCGCGTGGCTGCGGCTCGAAGACGTCACGCGCAACAACCTGCACGAGTTGACGATCGAATTTCCGCTCGGCGTGCTCACCACCGTCACCGGAGTGTCGGGATCGGGCAAATCGAGTCTGGTCAGCCAGTCGCTCGTGGAGCTCGTCGGCGAGCACCTCGGGCACGAGCCGGAGGCCGAGGAAGAGGAAGCAGAAGACAGCGTTCGCAGCGCGCGCACGGGTGGACGGATCGCCGCCGGCGCAGATGCAATCAAGCGTCTGGTGCGCGTCGATCAGCGTCCCATCGGCCGCACGCCGCGCTCGAACCTGGCGACGTACACCGGCCTCTTCGATCACGTGCGCCGTCTGTTCGCCGCTACGAAAGCGGCACGCGCGCGCCGCTACGATGCGGGTCGCTTTTCGTTCAACGTGGCGAAAGGCCGCTGCGAAACGTGCGAAGGCGAAGGCTTCGTGATGGTCGAGCTGCTCTTCCTGCCGAGCGTCTACTCCCCCTGCCCGACCTGCCACGGCTCGCGCTACAACGCGAAAACATTGGAGGTCGAATGTCGCGGCCGCAACATCGCCGACGTCCTCGCCATGACCGTCGATGCGGCCGCCGAGTTCTTCAACGAAGAGCCGCCGGTCCTGCGCTCCCTCGAAGTCCTCCGCGAAGTCGGCCTCGGATACCTGCGACTCGGCCAGCCCGCAACCGAGCTCTCCGGCGGAGAAGCGCAGCGCATCAAACTCGCCACCGAACTGCAGCGCATGCAACGTGGCAACACCCTCTACGTGCTCGACGAACCGACCACCGGACTGCATCCCGCCGACGTCGTGAAGTTGATGGCGCAACTCGACCGCCTCGTCGAAGCCGGCAACACCGTCATCCTCGTCGAGCACGAAATGCGAGTCGTCGCCGCCAGCGACTGGGTCATCGACATCGGCCCCGGCGCCGGGGAAGAAGGCGGCCAAGTCGTCGCCGCGGGCCCGCCCTGTGACGTAGCCCGCGCCGCAAACAGCCGCACCGCCCCATACCTGCAACGCTGCGTCTAATTTGGAGTGCGGCGACGCCAGTCGACGCTTTCCCTCGTCCGTGCGATGACCGTCTGAATGCGAGTCAAAGCGGCGACTTGCGTCGCCGCACTCCAAACTAAAGCTCGCGGCCGAGAAACTTCGCGTATCGCGATGCGGCACGCGCGATTGCACGCTTCTCGCGAGCGTCGGTCGTGCGAAACAGGTCGAGCGCGATCTCGACGCGGTGTGCACCGCGCAGGAACCGTTTCCACGTACCGGCGACGATTCCGTCGATCACCACCACCGCGTTCAGAATCCCCCCACCTGCGTTCACCCGTTTCGCGTACGCGGCATCGAGAATGGCGCCGCGCTCTTTGTACGCGACGGTGTACTCATCGAATGCAGGCAGGAGATGCACGGACAATTTCGAACGTGCAGGCCGCGGCGACTCCGACAATCCCGCGAGCGCAATCCCCTCCTGCGCCTCCTTCACCGTCAATCCCGACCACCAGCAAAAGTCAGCGACGGTCGCGGGGCCGTGACTGGTGAAGTAACGCCGCGCCAGTTCCGCGAGCGCCTCCTCGCGCGATTTCGCGGCGGCGGGCGGAAGCCATTCGTCGAGCAGCACGAACGTCGGTTGCTTTCCGCGACGCGCGCCGAAGCAGAGCAGCTGTTCGTGTGCGAGCGCGAAGAGGATGTGCAGCCCGCTGCTTTCGTCCGTCCGGATCCCCGCCTCATTGAAGAGCGCGTACAGCTCCGGCCGCGTCAGCGCGTTGCCGCCGCGCAGCGCGCGCTCTGCGATCGTGCGGCAACGACTCAGCGTCTTTCCATCGATGCCGAACTCGCGTTCGAGGCGCGGACGGTGCCGCGCGAGCACGCGTGGGGCCAGCAGCGACAGCATCCAGCGCACGTCTTCCGCCGCCACGATGTGCAGCGTCCCGCGCATCGGCCAGCAGCGGACGATGGTGCGCTCCGCCAGCGCACGTTCGACGTCCGCCTCGACCACGCTGTCGAGCCGCGCGCCGACCGCCCACAACGACGCGAGGTAATCCTGCGCCTGCATCGCGCCGAAATGCGCCACCACCTCGTGCGGCGAAGCGGGCGACGGACCGTCAAGTAATTGACTTTGCAGGCGCCGCCGCGCGACGGCCGACGTCACGCCGTTGCAGGCAGCGCGATCCTCGCCACCTCGTCGACCAGGTGAAACGGATCGATCGGCTTCGTCAGATAGCCGTCGAAGCCGGAGCTCTCCCCCGGCCGCGGCGGAAACGCCGACAGCGCGATGATCTTCATCTGCCGGCCGTAATCGCGTCCGCGCAACGTGCGCGTGAACGCATATCCATCCACCTCGGGCATGGCGATGTCCGTGATCACGATGTGCGGACGGCGCTGCTCGATCGCGTCGAATGCCGCGGTTGCGGAATCGAGCGGCAGGACGCTCGCGCCGGCCGAGCGAAGCACCGCCGTCACCATCTTGCGGGTCTCCTGATCGTCATCGACCAGCATGATCTCGATCCCCTGCAGCCGGTCGCGCCCGCGGAACGCCTCGCCGAGAAGATTGCGTGACGGGCCGGCACCGGCGAGGACCGCGCGCACCGGAAGCGTGAGCGTGAACGTCGCGCCCTGCCCGCGCCCCTCGCTCTCGGCGGTGATCGTGCCGCCATGCGCCTCGGCGATGTAGCGCACGATCGACAGACCCAACCCGAGGCCGCCGTGCACGCGCGTTTGCGGATTCTCCGCCTGGCGAAACGGCTCGAACACATGCGGCAAAAAACGAGGATCGATCCCCTCGCCGTTGTCCGCGACCGCGATCTGCACCTGCGACGCCGTCCGCCGCGCCGAGATCCGCACCTCGCCGCCACTCTTCGTGAACTTCACCGCGTTTGCGAGCAGGTTCCAGATCACCTGCTGGATGCGCGTCGGGTCGGCCACGATCGTGCCGGCGCTCGGGTCGACCGACGTCGTGACCGTGATCTCTTTCGCCGCCGCGGTCGCCTTCACCGCGTCGATCGCATGCGCGATGGCGGTGGCCACGTCGACCGGCTCGGGCGTCAACCGCAGCTTCCCCGCCACGATGCGCGACACGTCGAGGATGTCTTCGATGAGCCGCGCCTGCAGTTGCGCGCCGGTGGAGATCGACTGCACCGCCTCCGCGAACACCGGATCGTCGGGCGACATCGTCGGCAGCAAACGCGACCAGCCGAGGATCGAAGTCATCGGCGTGCGCAGCTCGTGCGAGAGCGTCATCAGGAACTCGTCCTTCGCGCGATTCGCCTCCTGCGCCGCGCGGAACGAGGCCTCGGCGCGGCGGCGTTCTTCTTCTGCGATCAACCGCGCCTCGCGTTGCTCGAGCAGCGCACGCTGCGTCTCCTCGGCGCGTTTGCGCTCGGTGATGTCGCGCGTCACTTTCGCGAAACCGCGCAGCTCTCCTCGCGCGTCGCGCACCGCGGTGATCACGACGTTCGCCCAGAAACGCGTGCCGTCCTTGCGCACGCGCCAGCCCTCGTCCTCGACGACGCCTTGCGTGCGCGCGATCTCGAGCTTGCGCTCCGGTTTGCCCGCGAGGATGTCTTCCTCGGTGTAGAACGCGGAGAAATGCCGCCCGATGATCTCCTCGGGCGCGTAATGCTTGATCTGTTGTGCGCCGCTGTTCCACGTCGCGACGTTGCCGTTCGGATCGAGCATGAAGATCGCGTAATCGCGCACGGCCGACACGAGCAGTTGGAACACTTCTGCGCTCTGCCGCAGCTCCTCTTCCGCCTGGCGCCGGCTGGTCACGTCGCGCGTCACTTTGGCGAAGCCGCGCACGCGCCCGTCATCGTGGCGCAGCACCGTGATCACGGTGTCGGCCCAGAAGCGGCTGCCGTCCTTCTTGAGGCGCCAGCCCTCGTCCTCGACACGCCCCTCGGCCGTTGCGATTTCCAGCTCGCGGCGCGGCTTGTCCGCATTCTCCGGCTCGTAAAAAAGCTGGAAGTGGCGGCCGACGACTTCCTTCTCGCCATAGCCGAACATCCGCTCCGCCCCGCGGTTCCAGGTGCGGATGTCGCCTTCAGGGCCGAGAAGAAAAATCGCGTAATCCTGCACCGCGTCCAGGAGGAGCGCGAACTCCTCGGCGCGGGCGGTTGCATCGTGAGGATCGAGTACTGGCGAGGTCATGCTGTCATCCGTCTCTGACGCAATGCAAGAACCGTAACCCTGAATCGATAAAAAACGCAACGGCGAGCTCGGCGGCAGCTCCAGGGCCGTGGTGGAGCGAGTGAGCGCGCGCTGTTAACCGCGACCGCGGCGCGGCCGTTGATGCGTGCAAATGCGCATCGCACTGCTCCTCCTCGCACTCCTCCTCGCCCCCTGCGCGCGCGCTGCCGACGAAGCCGAGGTCCTGTTCGTCGGCACGTTCCACTTCTCCAATCCCGGGCTCGATTACGTGAAGAGCGAAGTGCCGGACGTGCTGACGCCTGAGCGGCAGAAAGAGATCGCCGCGATCGTCGCGAGCCTCGCCCGCTTCAAGCCGACGAAGGTCGTGGTCGAGCTGCCGGCCTCACAAGCCGAAACGGTGCAGAAACAGTACGCCGCGTATCTCGCCGGCAAGCGTGACGAGAAAGAGCGTTCCGAGCACTACCAGCTCGGCTTCCGCCTCGCCGCGCTGCGCGGCCTGACCGCGGTTCACGCGATCGACGTGCGAGGTGACATGGACCTCGGCGCGGTGATGGCGCATGCGGAGAAGCACGATCCGCGCTTCATGGCTACGTTCGGCCGCTTCATGTCCGAGGTGCTCGAGCCGCAGAAAAAAATGCAGGTCGAGCGGCCGCTGCGCGAGACGCTGCGCGCGATTAACGATCCCAAACGCCTCGAGCACGACCATCAGATGTACGTCGAGCTCGCCCGCGTCGGCACCGCCACGAACCTCGTCGGCGCCGAACAGACCGCCGCCTGGTACACGCGCAACATCCGCATCTTTGCGCATCTTGCAAGGCTTGCAGAGCCGGGCGACCGGATCGTCGTGATCTACGGCGCCGGCCACGTCCCGATCCTCCAGCAACTGGTGCGCGACATGCCCGGGATGTCGGTGGTGAACGCGAACGATTACTTGTGACGCGGCGACGCTGTCGCGTTTCGTTGTGGGTGGCAGCGCGCGGCCAGGCGCGCCGCTATACAATCCCGCCTCTTTCGAGAGGCGCCCATGACCAAGTTCTACATCAGCACCGCCATCAACTACGTCAACGATGACCCGCACATCGGGCACATGTACGAAGGCATCGTCGCGGACGTGCTCGCGCGCCACCGCAGGCGCATGGGCGATGACGTCCGCTTCCTGACCGGCACCGACGAGCACGGCCAGAAAATCGAGCGCGCGGCGGCGAAGGAAGGCGTTGCCCCGATCGAGCTCGCCGACCGCGTCGTGAAGAAACACCACGAGCTCCTGAAGCTCCTGAACATCTCCAACGACGACTTCATCCGCACCACCGAACCGCGCCATCGCACCGGCGTGCTGGAGCTCATCAAACGGATCCGCGAGCGCAATCCCGACGACCTCTACATGGGCGAGCACTCCGGCTGGTATTGCCAGAGCGAAGAAACCTTCATCCCCGAAAATCAGGTCAAAGACGGCACCCAGGGGGCGGGCGGCACCGGCACCGACCAGGACGGCCATAAAGTCGAGTGGACCACCGAGCGTAATTACTTCTTCAAACTGTCGCGGTACACACAGCCGCTGCTCGACCACTATCGCGCCAATCCCGGCTTCGTCTGGCCGCCGACGCGCCTCAATGAAGTGAAGACGTTCGTCGAACAGGGATTGAAAGACCTGTCGATCTCGCGCAGCTCGATCAAGTGGGGCATCCCATTCCCCGGCGATCCTGATCACGTGATCTACGTCTGGATGGACGCGCTGACGAATTACATGTCGGCGCTCGGCTTCGGCAGCGATGACACGGCACTCTGCGACCGCTACTGGCCGGCGGAC
>DASVRB010000509.1:0-13560 GCA_036388835.1 Thermoanaerobaculia bacterium
GCTTCAACAACACACTGAAAAACAAGCTCGTCGTCACCGCGGGCCTCGGCGGGATGGGTGGCGCGCAGCCGCTCGCCGCGACGATGAACGAGGCCACAGCGCTCGTGGCCGAGGTCGATCGCACGCGCATCCAGCGCCGCATCGACAAGAGATATCTCGATGAAGAGGCGCCGTCGCTCGACGCCGCCATCGATCGCGCCGTTCAGGCGCGCGACAACGGCGAGGCCATTTCCATCGGCGTCGTGGCGAACGCGGTCGACCTGCTCGAGGCGCTGATCGCCCGCAACATCGTCCCCGACGTCCTCACCGACCAGACCTCCGCGCACGACGAGCTGACCGGGTACGTCCCCGCGGGCATGGCTTACGACGAAGCTTTAGCGTTACGGGAAACCGACGCTAAAAAATATGAGTCTTTATCGTACGAGACGATGGCGCGGCACGTCCGGGCGATGATCGAGCTGCAGAACCGCGGCGCGATCACCTTCGACTACGGCAACAACCTGCGCGGCCAGGCGCTGAAGGCCGGCGTCACGAACGCGTTCGAGGTTGGCGGCTTCGTGCCGCTGTTCATCCGGCCGCTGTTCTGCGAAGGACGCGGGCCGTTCCGCTGGGCCGCGCTTTCGGGCGATCCGGAAGATCTGCGCGTCACCGACGAGGCGATCCTCGAGCTCTTCCCCGACGACGCGGCGCTGCATCGCTGGATTCGCATGGCTCAGAAGCGCGTCGAGTTCCAGGGCCTGCCGGCGCGCATCTGCTGGCTCGGCTACGGCGAGCGCGACAAAGCAGGGCTGCTGTTCAACCGTCTCGTCGCGGAGAAAAAAGTCAGCGCGCCGATCGTCATCGGCCGCGATCACCTCGACGCCGGTTCGGTGGCGTCACCCAATCGCGAGACCGAGGCGATGAAAGATGGCAGCGACGCCATCGCTGACTGGCCGATCCTCAATGCGCTTCTCAACACCGCGTCCGGTGCGACGTGGGTGAGCGTCCATCACGGCGGCGGCGTCGGCATCGGCTACTCGCTGCACGCGGGCATGGTCATCGTCGCTGACGGCACCGAGGAAGCAGCGCGCAGACTCGAGCGCGTGCTGACGTGCGACCCGGGAACGGGCGTCATGCGCCATGCAGACGCGGGATATGACGAGGCGATCGACGTCGCGCGCGAACGTGGCGTCGACATGCCGATGATCTAGCGACCAGCCTGTCATCCTGAGCCGCGCAGACGGCGAAGGACCCCCTGCGGATGCACGACCAGCGCGCTGGATGAAGGGGGTCCTTCGCCGTCTTCGCGGCTCAGGATGACAGCGTCACACCTTCTGAATCCCTAAATCCGCGATCTTCTGGTGCAGATACGAGCGTTGGATCTCGAGCGCTCGCGCCGCGGCGCTGACGTTCCAGTTCGTGCGGCGAAGGACGCTCTCGATGTACTCCTTCTCGCATTGCGCGCGGAACTCGCGCAGCGGGCGGATGCGCAGCTCGCTGCCGGGACGAAGGAGGCCGGCCTCGCTATCGGTGAGCAGCGATGACGGCAACTGCGCGACGGTGACCGGATCACCGCCGAAGATCGCGACCTGCTCGGCCACGTTCCGCAACTGGCGGACGTTGCCGGGCCAGCGGTATTCGCTGAGGACGCGGAACACGAGCGGATCGACGTTCAGGCGGCGGCGCTGATTGTCGCGGCAGAACGCGTCGAGGTAGTACGAGAAGAGGAGCGGCACATCCTCCGCGCGCTCGCGCAGCGGCGGCACGACGATCGGAATGGTGGAGAGGCGGAAGAACAGATCCTGACGGAACGTCTGCTCGCCGATCATCGCCTCGAGATCGCGGTTCGTCGCGGCGATCACCCGGACATCGACGGTGCGGTCCTGCGTGTCGCCGAGACGGCGCACCTTCCCTTCCTCCAGCACGCGTAGCAGGCGCGATTGCAGTTCGAGATTCATGTCGCCGACTTCGTCGAGGAAGAGCGTGCCGGTGTGCGCTTCCTCGAACAGCCCGCGCCGGTCGCTCTTCGCATCGGTGAATGCGCCGCGCGCGTGACCGAACAACTCCGATTCGATGAGATGCGCCGGAATCGCGGCGCAGTTGATCTTCACGAACGGCTTCTTCGCGCGCGGTGAAAGGCGGTGGAGCGTATTCGCGACCAACTCTTTCCCCGTGCCGGTCTCGCCGCGCACGAGGACGCGTGCGGTGGTCGGCGCGACGCGCTCGATCTTCGACTTCAGCTCCAGCAGCTGCGGCGAGCGGCCGAGGATCGCCTCATCGTTCGTTCGTCCCGAGACCTCGCGCAACTGCCGCGCGAGCGCCGCGTGCTCGAGACAGTTGCGCACGGACTGCAGCAGGCGCTCGCGCGTGAACGGCTTCTCGATGAAATCGTAGACGCCGAGGCGGAGCGCTTCGACGGTCTCGCTGATCGACGCCTCGCCCGAGATCACGATCGTCGGCGGCATGCGATGCGCGTCGGCCAGCCCGCGCACCAGCTCGATGCCGCTCATCGCCGGCAGCCGCACGTCGACGAGCAGCAGGTCCGGCGCGTCGTTCGAGGCGAGATAGTCGAGCGCCTGTTCGGCGTCCGGCAGCGCGTGCACGGCGAAGCCCTGGTCGCGCAACTGCAGCACGACGTGGCCGCGAATTTTCTGGTGATCCTCGACGAGGAGGATGAACGGTGTTTCGTTCATGCGCTTGCTCCGATGCGCGGCATGGTCACGCGAAATGTGGCGCCCGGCCCGTTCTCCACCAGCTCCAGATCTCCGCCATGGTCGAGCATGATCTTCTTCGAGATGGCCAGGCCGAGGCCCATGCCTTCGCCGATCGGCCGCGTGGTGGTGTACGGCTCGAAGAGACGGCCGCGCAGCGCAGCATCGATTCCGGCGCCGTCGTCCGCAACCTCCAGCCGCACGCGCGCTCGATCGTCACCGATCCTGAACGTGACCCGCGTTGCACCAGCCAGTGCCGAGTTGTTGCACAGATTCACGAGAACCTGCCGGAACATTTCGTTGTCGATGAGCACCATGCAGTCGTCGCACGGGCTTCGCTCGAACACCAGCTCGACGGCCCACGCGTCGGCGAACGTGGCGCAGAACTCCTGCACGCATCGCCACAGATCGTGTTTCGCGAGCCGCGGCTGGCCGACGCGCGCGAACGAGGTGAACTCGCGCGTGAACTCGCGCAGGCGGTCCAGCTCTTCATGGATGCTCGCCTGCGCGTGCAACGCTGTTTGTGCGAGCGCCGCGTCGTGGCGGCTGACAGTGGAAACGAGACGGTCGACTTCCAGACGCGCGGCGGTGAGCGGCGTGCGGATCTCGTGTGCGTGCCGCCGCGCCGCCTCCTGCCACGCCGCGAGGTGATCGAGATACTGCAAACGGCGCCGGTCACCGGCGATGTCGCGCGAGGTCTGCTCGATCATCGCCGCGATGCTGCCGATCACGTCGCGGCTGCGATCGGCGATCGTGATGTCGACGTCACCGCGGCTGAGCGCCTCGAGCGCGGTCTGGAGCCGCGCCAGCCGCCGCTGACGCCGCCGCATCGCCACCGCGTACAGCACCAGCGCGAGCGCGACGCCGGTCGCGAAGACGGCGAAGAGGATTGCCTCGTATCGACGCGCGATCTCGTCGCGATTGAGCGCGACGACGTCCAGCTTTCTGGTGACGTTGCCGATCTCCTCGAAGCGCCGGCGGTATTCAGCGCCGCGCGCCGGATCGATGCGCGAAAGGCGTTTCTGATCGTCCATGCTCGCATCGAGCAGCGTGCGCACTTCACGCGCTCCCGCGAAATTGAACGAGGAGAGCGACACGCGGCGGGCGAAGAGCTGAAACGCGATCAGCGCCAGCACGGCCAGCGCGAGCACGAGCAGAAACGAACGCCGCGCGCTCATCGCGTCACCGTCACGGTCCACCGCTGACGAAAGATCGGACGTCGCTGAATGGACGTGCCGATGAGCGCGTCGAGCACCGAGTTCCCACCTGCCGTGCCGCGCACCTCGGAGGCGTCCATGGCCTGCTCGCGGTGAGCCTCGCCGAGGGCGCGGGAGAGCCAGCGCTGCGTCTCCTTCTGCTCCTCGATCGAGAACGGCAGCACCTCGAGCGTGAGCTGCGCGCGCGTGACCGCGGATGCCGAAGGAAGCAGCGGCAGCGCGGCATTGCTCCACCATTCCGCGAGCCGCTCGAACGTCTCCAGACGCGCGCGTTGCGCCGCCGCGTCGATGCCGCGCGCCGTCACGAGATACACCTCGTCCCACGGCTCGTAACGCACTTCGATGCGCGCCGCGCCCTTGCGATTCTGCGCATCGGTGATCGTGACGAGGAACGTCGTCGTCAGGCCGCTGCCGATCTGCTTGCGGACATCGCGATGCGCGAGGAGATCGGGCTTCAGCGTCACGACGAGCATGGCGTCGGCGCGCAGTCGTGCGATCGGCTCGTTCGCCGCGGCCGCGTGCATTGCGCCGAGGAGCGTCAACGCGACGAATGCGCCGCGCATCACGGCTCCAGCTCCCCCGCCTCGAATCGCACGCGGATCACCGCCCATGGGCTGCGGTAGACGAGACCGACAAATGCGGTCGGCGTGCTGCGCGACACGCGTACGGTCTCGAGCACGTCCGTCTCTTCGATCAGCCGCGGCGTCGATTGACGCAGGAACTTGTAGCCCGCCCCCGCCTCGACGCGGAGATCGCCGAACCGGTGCGGCCGATCTTCGCCCCAGATCGTGAACGCGTACGCGCCGCCGAGCGATACGCGATGCGCGGTCGCCGTCTGCGGACCGAATCGCGTGTCGCTCGCGCGCTGCACGTGCCGAATCACAGCCGCGGCCGATGCCGAGTGTCGCGGCGCGAGCCGCCAGTGTTTGCGCGCGTCGACCGAGAACGACGGACGCTCGTAATCGCCGCGCAGCGGCGGCCCGACCTCACTTCGCACGAGCAGCAACGGACCCGATCGGAGCGCGGCCGTGCCAACGAGACTCGTCCCCGACGACGGCACGAGCGGGTCATCGGTGGAGTCGTAGATGTACGCGAGCTCCTGCGTCGTGACGTGGTCGAGAAGAAACGGCTCCTCGCCGACGAGATCGGCGTTGCGCAGCACCGTCGGCTCGCGCGTCCAGCTCGCGCGGAGCGCGTGATTGCCGCCGATCGGGATGCCGGCCACGACGCGCATGGTCAGACGCTCGCCGAGGTCGAGGTCATCGACGAATGCATCGGGTGAGCGGTCGGTCTCGCCGACGGTGATGGCGCGATGCTCCAGCGTCGCGGCGGCAAAGACTCCGGTGCCGAAGAGGTCGTACTGCGTGTACCCAACCTCGAACCCGCCGTCGCCGCCTGCTGAGGCCGCGGCATGAAACACACCGCTGCGCCCCGCGAACAGACGACTGCCGAGGGTCACGGTCTCGACGTCGTCATCGCGGTCGCCGCCGTCCTGCAGCGCGCCGCCGACGAACACCGGCTTCGCCTCGGTGACCGCGATGAGGAGCTGATACGCGCCACGCGCTTCGCCCCGCTCCAGTCGAAGATCGATGCGCACCACGAACGGCAGCCGCGCCGCGCGCGCCGCACCGGCATGCAACTCGGCCTCGGTGTACGCGCGTCCGGGCCGCAGGCGCGTCTCCGCAACGATGACGCGCTCCGACGCGTAGCGCAGCCCCGTCACTTTGATCGCGTCGATGGTGAAGCGCGGCCGCGCATCCTCGGCCGGCTGCGCGCGAGCGAAACTCGCGAGCAGCACGGCAAGGAGCGCGACCGCAATTCTGGAAACGAGTGTGCGCATCCGGCTCAGTGGGTCGAGAACTTCCGGCGGTCCGGCACCACGCGCGCAATCTCCAGCGCGAGCAGCCCGTCATCGGTGCCGATCGCGGTGACGCGCACCTTTTCGCCGAGCTGCAGCAGCCGCGCGATTCGCGTGTTCTCGTCGATCACCATTCGCTGCTCGTCAATCTGCCATTCATTCAGGCCCATCATCGTGACGGTTCCGTTGAAGGTCAAAGCGCCCTGTGCCGCATCGGGCGCGACGCGCACGGCCAGGAACGTGTCGTCCGCCACGCGGCGCATCGTCACGACCACACGATCGCCGGCCGACGGACGCGCACCATCGAAGGTCGTGTTCGCGTCGATGGCGGCGTCGATCGTCTCGTCGCGCGCGTCGTTCGTCAGCGTGATCGAGGTTGCGGTGATTTGCGCGACGATGCCGCGGACGTCGAACGCCGGCTCCGGCGTCGCGTTGCGCGGTCCGATCGAGATCGCGACCTTCAATCCGTCGCTGCCGCTGCGGAACGTCACGAACACGACGTCGCCGACGCGCGGCGTGCCGACCACCGTGGTCTCCGGCGTCACGCGGACGGTGATGCGCGCATTCGGCGCGACGATCGTCCAGAGGTCGCTTTCGATCCGCTCGATCGTTCCTTCGAGCTCGGTCGGATAGAACGGTGCGGGCGAGCTGACGGTGATCGATTTCGCGGCAAGGCCGGCCTGCGCCGCATCGAGCGCGACGGTGATGTGCTGGCCGCGCACGATCGACCCGAGAGATGGGAGTGGGCGGCCGTCGAGTCCGCGGAGCACGGTCGCACTCGTCACGCGAACGCGCTGATCGAGCAGCGTCACCGAACCGCCGGCGACATCGATCTGCTCGGCCGCGCCGGAAAGCGATGCGTCGGGCTGATTGAGGAGCAGCAACTGCGACGCGGTCAGGCGGCCGTCGATCGTGCCGGCGATGGTGGCGTTGACGCGATCGCCCTTCTTGACCTCGGACAGACGCGCCGGCCCGTACTCGCTGACGACCTTCGCGTCCGAGGCGTCGAAGACGATCCGGTCGTCGAGAATCCCGACGCGCGGGCCGTGGACCGACGACACCGTGCCGGTGAGCGAGTCGCCGCCGCGAATGACGAACTGGGCGGACGAAGTGAGTGCGGTGATGCAGAGCAGAACGAGAAGCAGGGTGCGAACTTTCATTAGGTGGATCTCCTTGGCCGCTCCTTCATCGCAATGGAACGGCCACGGGATCGACCGGTCGCCGATTGTCGCAAGTGACTGTGCTCGCAGTACGTTAGGCGTTTCTCCGCTATTCGGTGACGCCGCTCGCCTGTGCGACCCACAGCACAGGTGATCAGGAAAACAGACACCGCGCGGCGGCGCCGAACCGCGCTCAGCACTCCCTTTGCTAGGCTGTCCTGCGATGGCTGCTGCGAAGCGGGTGGTGATCCCCGACACGAAAGACGCGGTGCTGAAGTTCGGCACGCGCGAAGTCCGTCTGACGAACCTCGGCAAACCGTTCTGGAAAACGCTCGGCATCACCAAGCGCGACCTGCTGCAGTACTACGCCGACGTCTCGCCGTGGCTGCTGCCGCATCTGCAGGATCGCGCGATGGTGATGAAGCGCTACCCGAACGGAGCGGAGGGGGAGTTCTTCTACATGAAGCGCGCGCCGGCGCCGCGGCCCGACTGGATCGAGATCTGCGACATCCAGCACAACGCCGGCAACGTGAATTTTCCGATCGTGCAGGACCTGCCGTCGCTGCTCTGGCTGATCAACCTCGGATGCATCGATCTCAACCCTTGGTACGCGCGCTGCGACGACACCGATCGCCCCGACTTTCTCCACTTCGATCTCGATCCCGGTCCCGGTGCCGACTTTGACAAAGTGCGCACCGTGGCGCTGCACACGCGCGACATCCTCGGCGCGCTGAACATGCCGACGTACGCGAAAACGACCGGCTCGAAAGGCGTGCACATCTACATCCCGATCGTCCGCGGCCCGCTGCAGAAAGAGGTCTGGACGTTTGCGAAAGCAATCGCCATCGAGCTCGAGAACCGGCACCCCGAGGTCATTACTGCCGAGTACCGGAAAGTGAAACGGCCGTACGGACGCGTGCTCGTCGACTACAACCAGAACGCCTGGGGCCGCACCCTCGCCTCCATCTATTCATTGCGTCCCACACCATTCGCCGGCGCCTCGATGCCGGTGACGTGGGAAGAGCTCGAACGGGGCGCGCGCGTCGACGACTTTCGCTACGACAACGCGCTCGCGCGGCTCAACGAGATCGGCGATCTCTGGAAACCGGTGCTGGGGAAGAAGCGGTTCGATTTGTTCAGCGTGTTTACGCCGAAGAAGAAGAAAACTACGCGGAAGAGTGCGGCGACGTCGTGAACGTTACTGCGTCCCCCGCCGTGTCATTCCGCGCGTCAGCGCGGAATCCCCTGCCGATGAGCGACGCCGTCGCTTCGATGAAGGGGATCCCGCGCTGACGCGCGGGATGACACAGGAACCGCGAAGCGTAAGGAACCACATGGCCTCACGAAAACCTGCTCCCAACATTTCCGCCAGCGCCTGGCCGGAGCTCGACCTTCCGCTCAAACCGCCGTATCCGCCGATGGAGGCGAAGCGGGTGGACAAGATTCCGACCGGAGACACGTGGCAGTTCGAGCCGAAGTGGGACGGGTTCCGCGCGATCGTGTTTCGCTCCGGTGAGAGCGTGGCCATTCAATCGAAAGCGGGACAGCCGCTGGCGCGCTACTTCCCCGAGCTGGTCGAAGCGTTCCGCGCATTGAAGCAGGACCACTTCATTCTCGACGGCGAGATCGTGGTGCCGGTCGAAGGGCGGCTTTCGTTCGACGATCTATTGCAGCGCATTCATCCGGCCGAGAAGCGCATCCGCAAACTGGCAGAGGCGACGCCGTCGCATTACTACGCCTTCGACGTCCTCGCGTCGAAAGGAAAGACCTTCAACGAGCTGCCGATCGAAGAGCGGCGCGGCAAACTCGAGACTTTTTTCGAGAAGCTCGAGCATCCGTTCATTCATCTCTCGCCCGCGACGCAGGACCGAAAGATCGCGGCCGACTGGTTCAACAAATTCGGCGCGCTCGGGCTCGACGGCGTGATGGCCAAGCGCCTCGGCGAGCCGTATCACTCCGGCGATCGCGAGGGGATGGTCAAGGTCAAACATCTCAAGAGCGCGGACTGCGTGGTGGGCGGCTTCCGCTACGGCGAGGGGACGAAATCGGTCGGCTCGCTGCTCCTCGGCCTCTACGACGATGAAGGGCGGCTGGTCTACATCGGCCACACGTCGTCGATCAAGAAAGGCGACCGCATCGAGCTGACGAAACAGCTCGAGGAGCTGAGCGCCGAGAACCCGTTCCAGGTGCGCGTGCCGGGAGGGCCGAGTCGCTGGGCCACCGAACGGAGCGGCGAATGGGAGCCGGTGCGGCCGGAGCTCGTCTGCGAGGTGGAGTACGACTACTTTTCGCAGGGCCGCTTCCGCCACGGCTCGAAGTTCCTGCGCTGGCGTCCGGAGAAGACGCCGGAGCAGTGCACCATGGAGCAGGTCGACCCGCGAAAACGTCCCCGCGGAACGCGCGACATCAGCAAGCTGTTGTAGCGCGGCGTGAAGACGATCCGCGTTTCCTCGCTCCTTCTGCTCGCGCTGGTCGCGCTGTCCGTTCCGCTCACTGCACAGACGGTGAGAATCACCGAAAAACCGAGCGGCCTCGTCTCCGGAACGCTCTACGTTCCGGTCGTCGCCACGGCCCCGGTCGAGCGGCTCTCGCTCTTCATCAACGGCGTGAAACACAGCGACGCGATCGGCCAGGTCATGACTTCGCAGGTGAACGTCGGACACTACATCCGCCGCCTGCGCATGCGCGCGGTCGGCTACGACGCGCAGGGCAACATCGTCGGTGAAGACGACATGGTGGTGAACGATCCGCGTCCGCCGTTCCGCGTCCGTCTGCAGGGACCGGCGACGTGGCCGGAGAGCGGAACGATCGAGCTGCACGCGAACGTCCTGCGTCCTGTGGAGATCGGCATCGCCGGCGTCGACTTTTTCGTCGGTGAAGAAAAGATCGGGAGCGACACCGCCGCGCCGTATGTGGTGAGCGTCGACGCGGCAAAGTTTCCGAGCGCGGTTTATGCGCGCGTCGTTGCGCGCGGCAACCAGGCGCAGGAAGCGAATGACGTGCTCTTCTTCGGCGATCGCGCGCACGCGAGCACGGACGTGACGGTGCAGCAGATCCCGCTGTCCGTTGCGGGCGGCAAAGCGCCGCTGCGCGCCGACGACATTACGGTCATCGACAACGGCGTGCGGCGTCCGGTCGAGAACCTCATCGCCGCGGCCGACCAGCCGCTGAACGTCATCCTGCTGATCGACTACTCGGAGAGCATGCTTGACGAGCTGCCGGTCGTGAAAGCGGCCGCGAAACAGTTCGCGCGCGCGCTGCTCCGTCCGCAGGATCGCCTCGCCGTCGCAGGCTTCAATCAGCGGACGTTCTGGCTGACCGGCTACACCAACGACTGGAACAGCGTCGCGCAGGCGGTCGACCGGGTGAAGCCGATCGGCCAGACGCACCTTTACGACAGCGTCGTCGAGATGCTGTACGAGATCCAGAAAACGCCCGGACGCCACGCGCTGGTCGTGCTCACCGACGGCGTCGACCAAGGGAGCAAGTTCACGCTCGACCATCTCATTCATTACTCGCGGTACGCCGGCGTGCCGGTCTACCCGGTCGTGAAGAACCGCTCCTTGTCACGATGGATGAAGCTCGGCGTCGGCCGGCTGCAGGCGCGCCGTCTATCCCGCATCGCCGAAGACACCGGCGCGACGTACTTCATCATCCAGAGCGAGCGCGAGCTCGGCGGTGTCTACGCGCGCATCGCTGACGAGCTGCGCCAGCAATACCAGATCGTCTTCCACTCCGAGTCCGACATCGCCGATCAATGGCGTCCGCTGAAGATCGTCTCGAGCGGCGGCCATAACCTGCGCGCGCCGAAGGGATACTTTCCTTGAGCGGATGAATGAAGAACGCAGAACGCAGAATGAAGAATTGAGAAAAGGAGAACGGCGACAGCGCCGCTGTGCGTAGCCTCTTTTCTAAATTCTTCATTCTGCGTTCTGCGTTCTGCGTTCTGGTTCTCGTTCTCGGCCCCCTCAACACGCCGGCGGGCTAAGAGCCCGCCGCTCCACGCGGCTTGTGTTCGGCACAGCTCGTGAACCTTCCGCCACCTCGAGTGGAGCATCACGGGTCACCTCTGTTCCCGGAACCGCGCAAGCGGCACCGGATCCATCGCGGTCTGGTGACTGAACGGCAGGAGCACATCTTCACGTGGGTGGCGGTCGTGGTGGTGATCCTCTACATCACCGCCTGGATCGGGACGCTCGTCGAGATCAATCGCATCCGCGACACGCCGGTGCCGGTCGCTGGTGGGGAGCACCGGGAGCCGGCCGTGCCGCCGCGGTCGCCGGTGCGCTCGATCACGGAATCAGTCTTTGCGCCCGAGGTGCCGAAGCCGGCGTATCTCACCGACTCCATGCTCGGGTTTCTTCATCCGTTGCGCGGCATGAGCGGCGAGCTCCGTTACGCGCCCGTACTGCCGGGCTCGACCGTCGTTCAGAAAACACCCGGCGGTCTGAGCGCCGTCATCAACGGGAAGCGCGCGCCGTTCGTCGCGCCGCCGCAGCCCGGCATCTACAAATTCGCGGTGGCGATGAACGAGGCACAGCGGCCGATCGAGGACATGAGCATCGTCACGCTCGTCCCGCGTACGGCCAAAAAGTCGGGGCGCATCGGCAAGTACCAGCTCGGCACCTGGCCGTTCGAGGGAGGCGGCACGCCGAAAACGGCGCGTTACGCGGCTCCTCCCGGCTTCATCGAGGTGACGACCGAGAACCAGAACTTTCAGGTCTCGGAGCACTTCCGGCTGCGGCAGTTCCTCACGAAAGATCAGCACAACGTCTGGCCGAAGTACCTGCTGCTCGACCCGCTGCTCATCGACAAGCTCGAGCTGACGGTTCAGGAACTGCAGAAGGAAGGCGTGCGCGTGGAGCACGTGCACGTGATGAGCGGCTTCCGGACGCCGCGATACAACTCGGGTGGCGGAAACACCGCCGGCCGCGCCAATCTCAGCCGGCACATGTACGGCGACGGCGCGGACGTTTACGTCGACAACAATCGCGATGGCCAGCCGGACGACATCACCGGAGACGGTCGGGTCACAGTGCGGGACGCGGAACGATTCGCCGCTGCCGCCGAACGGGTCGAGCGGAATCACCGCGCGCTCGTCGGGGGCATCGGGATTTACGTAGCCTGCTGCGGGCACGGTCCTTTCACACACGTGGACGTACG
The DNA here is from genome assembly GCA_036388835.1 of Thermoanaerobaculia bacterium. Lineage (GTDB taxonomy): Bacteria > Acidobacteriota > Thermoanaerobaculia > Gp7-AA8 > Gp7-AA8 > QHVT01. The sequence goes on from DASVRB010000509.1 coordinate 12,089, forward strand.
CGGCTATCGAGCACGCTGGAGAGGAACTGGTAATGGGTAGTCGTGAAGGTCGTGAAGGTAGTCGTGAAGATCGTGGAAGCAGTCGTGAAGGAGTTGCCGTGGTAGCGACAGAGATTCACTGCCCCGAGTGTCAGAGCCGTCGCACGGATCCCTCGGTGGTCTGTCCGACGTGCGGCGCGCCGCCGGTGCGCGAAGGCGACAAGCGCGCCACGGAAGAGGAAGTACGCTCACAGGATCTCGAGCCGTACATCACGCTGCGCTACATCGCGCGCCTCTTCAAAGTGCTGGCCGTGCTGATGATCGTGATGCTGATCGGCGAAGTGGTGGCCGGTCTCACCACCGATGCCGCCGAGGCGCTGCCGACACTGATCGGAGAGATCACGCAGATGCTCGTGCTGGCTGGCCTGATGTGGGGCGGCGGCGATCTCGCGCTGCTGCTGATCGACGCCGGCCATGACCTGCGCGTCGTGCGCATCCTCCTCGGCCGCGTGAATCACGAGCTGCACCGCAAGGCGAGCGAAGACGAGAAGAGATAAGTGGAGGACAGGCGATCCTGCCTGTCCTTTCGTCTTTTTTGTTGGATGCGAGAAAGGACAGGCGGGATCGCCTGTCCTCGACTAGCTTGCAGCGGTCACGATCGAACGGTTCATCACGTCGCGCAGCTCGCGGAAGGCGTTCTCCGGCGGAATGCCGCCCTCGCCGCAGGTCGCAGCGCGCTTGAGAATGTTCTCCGCCGTCTTCTCATCGAAGATGCGCGCGTCGATCGTCTTCCGGTTCAATTCGCAGAACGCCACCAGCGACGCCAGCGCCACGCGCCGGTTTCCGCCGCGGAACGGCCGCGTTTGCAGCAGCGCGAACACGAGCGCCGCCACTTTGTCCGGAAAACTCGGGTAAGCCTCGCGCCCGAGAGTCGTGATCTGCGGACGCTGCACCGCGCTGACCAGACCGAACTGCGACTCCACCACGCCGGGATGGGCCTGGTTGCCGCCGAACTCCGTCGAGACCGCCTTGTGCAGATCGACCACGTCCTGAACGGTCAGGTAACGGACGCCGCCGCTGCTGTCAGTCGGTGAGCTTGCGGAGAGCGTTTGGGTACTTCTGGACGGCGTGCTGGAAGGCGTCGGCGATGATGGGGTTGTTGAAGCCGCCTTCGCTTTCGGGGGCGCGGGCAGCGCTGGACGCTCGGCCTCGCGTTTTGCTGCTGCTTTCGGCCGCGGCGGAGGGCTGCTCTTTCGCTCGGCCGGACGGGGCTGCTGCTTTTTCGGCGCCGCGCTTCGAGCTGGCGGCCGGGCTGCCGGTTTTGCTGCTGCTTTCGCGGGCGGCCGCTTTGCCGTTTTCGCCGCCGCTTTTGCTGCTTTCACCGGCTTTGCGGCTTTCGCCGCTTTTGGCGCCGCTTTTTTTCCCTGAGGCTTGGCTGGTTTTGGCTGCTTTGCCTTTTTCTTTGTCGCCATGCGTCATTTCGACCCTCAGGG
>DASVRB010000510.1:0-1836 GCA_036388835.1 Thermoanaerobaculia bacterium
TTCGCGCTGCGCGCGCCGGTGCCGTTCTCACCGAACAGCATCGAGCTGCGCTCGCGACTCGCCCCGCCCGGCAACGGCCACCTCCTCGGCACGGACGATCTCGGACGCGACGTGCTCGCGCGGATGATTCACGGCGCGCGCGTGTCGCTCGCGGTCGGCTACTTTGCGACGCTGATCGCGGTGCTGGTCGGCTCGCTCTTCGGCGCGCTCGCCGGCTACTACGGTGGCGCGGTCGACTGGATCGTGTCGCGCGTGGTCGAGGTGGTGCTCTGTTTTCCCTTCCTCTTTCTACTCCTCGGCATCGTGGCGCTGTTCAAGCCGTCGATGACGACGATCATGATCGCGCTCGGGCTGACTTCGTGGACGAGTGAGGCGCGCTACGTGCGCGGCGAGTTCCTGCGCATCCGCGAAGTCGAGTACGCGCAGGCCGCACGCGCGAGCGGCGCACGCGACTCGCGCATCATCTTTCGCCATCTGCTGCCGAACGCGCTCGCGCCGGTGCTGGTCTCCGCGAGTTTCGGCGTGGCCGCGGCGATCCTCACGGAATCCGCCCTCTCGTTCCTCGGCCTCGGCGTGGCGCTGCCGACGGCATCGTGGGGCAGTATTCTCTCCACCGCGCGCGAGCACATCGAATACGCGTGGTGGCTCGTGCTCTTCCCCGGCCTGGCGATCTTCTCGACCGTCGCGGCGTTCAACGTGGTAGGGGAGCGGGTGAGGGAAGCGCTCGATCCGCGAAGCGAATGAGTACGAGCTAACTCGCGGGCGACAACCGCGCCCGCAGCGCCTCGAGCACGGCCTCGGGGACGAGGTGCGAGACGTCGCCGCCGAGGCGGAACACTTCCTTCACCAGTCGCGAAGAAACGAACGTGTACTCGATCGCCGGGAGCATGAAGATCGTCTCGGCGCCTTCGTGCAGCTCGCGGTTCATCAGCGCCATCTGCAGCTCGTACTCGTAATCGGAGACCGCGCGGATGCCGCGCACGACCACCGTGGCGTCGACGCGGCGCATGAACTCGACGAGGAGTCCGCGGAACGAATGCACCTCGATGCCGTCGACACCTTCCGTGCAGCGCGCGATCAGCTCCATCCGTTCGGCAACGGAAAAAACCGGCGACTTTCCTTCGTTCTCCAGCACCGCGACCAGCACGCGATCGAACAGCCGCGACGCGCGGCGAATGATGTCGAGGTGGCCGTTCGTCAACGGATCGAACGAGCCTGGATAAACGGCGATGCGCATGGCGCGGCAGGATAGCAAATCGGCTGCTGCAGAAACGTTCGTTGCACGACGCGACGCGCGCGTTGCGATTCGAACGCCCGACATTCGATTGGTCAACGTCTTGACGATCAGGCGATGCGGTCCTAAGATGTGTCGAGTTCGACGTACGCTGTTTTTCGGGAGGGTGTGAATGCGGCAGAGAATTCCAGTGAAGCGATCGAATCCGGCTCCGCAGCCGAAGCCCGTCAAAGGGCGGCTCCTCTCGACGCTGCTCACGTACATGCCCGGTGCGTGGATCGAGCCGAAAAACAACGAGCTGATCTCGCTGTACCGCCTCCGCTACCGCATGGCGCTGGAGGAGGAGAAGTACGACACGGCGATGATCTTCCTCAACAAGATCCTCGAGCTCGACCCGCTGAACCTCGAAGCGAAGCTCTGCAAGGGCGACATCTACCACCGCTGCCTCGGCGATTACCCGCGCGCCATCGAGCAGTACAACAAAGTGATCCGCCTCTCCGCCGGCACCGACGCCACCGTCGAGCACCGCGCCCGTGTGGCGATGAGCGAGATCATGGAGATGCTGTCGTAAAACCCCGCTGTCATCCTGAGCCGCGAAGACG
>DASVRB010000511.1:0-5512 GCA_036388835.1 Thermoanaerobaculia bacterium
GCGATCAACTCGATCGCCTCCAGCCGCTGCTCCGCCATCGTCTTCACCCGTAAAGCCATGCCGACATCTGCGTTCCAGGACAGCCACGCTGTCAAATATGTCCCTAGAACTCCGTGTCAACTATGTCTCCGGGTTGAACCGGGCCGGCTCGGCCGGCGGCGTTTGTTGTCCCCACGAACGCGATCAGTGCGGCTTGTATCCCTGCGGCCTTAGGCAACCACACGGTGCCGGCCGGGCCGGCCCGCCGGAGGCCTCTCGTCGATCTGGTGTGAGCGGAGGGGTGTTTGAAGCAGGGAAAGCGGCGACTGGCGTCGCCGCACTCCACATTACTTCAGCCTTGCGTAGAGCGTTGATGGCGAGATTTTCAATTGCCTGGCGGCTTTGCGGATGTTGCCGCCTGTGGCTTCGACGGCGGCGCCGACGTAGCGGGTGATCACCTCGTCGAGCGGGCGAATTTCCCATTCGCCGGTGGGGAGGCCGGAGCCGGAGGCGGCGTGGGCGACGGCGGAGGTCGCGGGGGTGTCGATGGTCAGGTCTTCGCTCCGGATCTCGGGGCCGGTCTGGGTGAGCATGGCCCGCTCGAGCACATTGCGCAGCTCGCGAACGTTGCCGGGCCAGCTGTAGGTCTCCAGTTTTTTCATCGCGGCGGCGCTGACGCGTGGGACCGGGCGGCCCATGTCTTTGCAGAGCGGGCGCAACACTTCCTGAGCGAGGATCGGCAGGTCTTCCATCCGCTCGCGCAGCGGCGGCATGCGCAGGCGTACGACATTCAGACGGTAATAGAGGTCGTTGCGGAACCGTCCCGCCGCGACTTCGGCCTGCAGGTCGCGGTTCGTCGCGGCGATCAGACGAAAGTCGGCTCGCAGATCGCGCAGTCCACCGACGCGGCGGAAGCGCTTCTCTTCCAGCGCTTTCAGCAGCCGCGCCTGCACCGTCGGCTCCATCTCGCCGATCTCGTCGAGGAACAGCGTCCCCTCGCCTGCGATCTCGAACAGGCCCGGCTTCGTATTCATCGCGTTCGTGAACGCGCCGCGCTCGTGGCCGAAGAGCTCCGATTCGAGCAATTCCTTCGACAGGCCGGCGCAATTGAGGTCGACGAACGGCTTGCCGGCGCGCGCGGAGCGGTTGTGGATCAGGCGCGACATCACGCCCTTGCCGGTACCCGACTCCCCTTCGATCAGCACCGGCGACGGCACGCGCGCGACGTTCGCGAGGATGTCGTTGAGGTGCGTAATCGAAGGCGAGAGGCCGGGGAGCTTCTCGACCTGCGCCGCCTCGCCGCGGCGGAGCGCGATCAGCTCGCGCCGCGTGGCCAGCATCCGTTGGACCTGCTGCAGGACCGCCTCGAGCGTATCGAGATCGAACGGTTTCTGGAGAAAGGTCTCCGCGCCGAGGCGCATCGACTCGACGACCCGGTCGAGCGTGCTGCTGCCCGACATCATGATCACCGCCGCGGTCTCCGAGTACATCTTGAATTGATGGAGGAGATCGAGGCCGGTGGTGTCGGGAAGCGAAACGTCCAGAAGTACGACGTCCGGCGAAAACTCACCGAACGCGACGACGGCCTCCCGGCCGGTCGCCGCAGTGCGCACATCCCACCTGTCGGAGAGGAACGCGGCCAGTCCGGAAGAGATCTGTTCGTCGTCGTCGACGATCAAAATTCGATGTAGGAGCTCGGTCATGTTCAGAAATCATACACGAGTCCAGAGGCCGAACTCCACCCGTTCAGCGTCGAAACAGGTTAAGTGCTGACGTGTACACGGTTTAGCTGATTTCCGAAAATTGGTCTGCCCCTTGGAACTAGGACTGCCAGATCCAAAAGGAGAGTCCAAGATGTTCCTGCTTGCCGCAGTCCTCACAGCTTCCATCAATATCGACATCGATCTGACCTCGCTGGTCCGGCGCGCGAATCAGGCGCAGCCGAAAGCGACCTGCAACATCTCCACGGTCGGATACCGGTTCCGCGGCAAGCCGGGACAGGAGTTCCGGTACGCCGGCGACACGTACGAGATCCCCGCGGAAGGCTGGGTCGAGCTGATCGCCGATCGCCGCCGCACCTCGTACGCCTACAACGGCCAGACCCTCGCCATCGCAGACAGCCCGCGCGATCCGTTCGGATTCCGCGACGTCACCCTCCCCTCGGAAATCGCAATCAACACCGACGCAGCGCAAAAAGGAGAATCGAAATGAGCCGCTTCCTGAATGAAACGATGTCCGACCTTCGTACTGGCCGTGAGACCTGGCGCGTGTTCGTGCTCGTCGGCGGTCCCTCCTTCTTCGTCGCCGTCGTTGCCACGCTTCTGCAGCTGCAGTGAGGAGCCGACCAATGAACGACCAGAGCCAGCGCATCACTCTCATCGCCCGCAAGCCGAACAAGCCCGACGCGGACTGGAACTACGCGCAGTTCCGCAGCCAGCGCGTGGCGTTCGTCGACTCGATGAACGCACTGCGGTTCGCACTCGGCGCGGCACTGCATGACGTCGGTCTCGACGTCGAGCGGATCATCGTCGACCGCGCCGGAGAGGCGGACGATTTCCTCGACCTTCTGGCCGGCACGCCGAGCGAGTTCGCCGGCGACGTGCTGATGATCCGCGACGACCGCGGAGGTTTTCTCAGCGCCACCGGCCGCGGCGGCGATCGCGTGCTCTACGCGCTCAGCGCTTACGACATCCGTTTCTACCTCGAGACGCACGACCTGGTGACCGGCCGCGCGCTCGAAATGACAGCCTGAAGGACGAACCTCAGATGAATGAATCCCGGCAGTGCATTCTCCTCGTGGACGACGACCGCGGCATCACGGAAGCGCTTTCCTATGCGCTGGAGTGCCCTGGACGCATGGTCGTCATCTGCTCTGACGTCGAGTCGGCGGAGACTGCGCTGGCGCGTTATCCGATAACCCACCTCGTCACCGACGTCCAGTTCTCGGGCACGTTCGGTTTCGAAGGTCTGCACTTCCTCGGCCGCGTTCGCTCGCAGGCCCCCGGCTGCAGGATCGTGCTGATCACCGGATACGCCACAGATCAGTTGCGCGCGGAGGCACTGCGTCATGGTGCCTCCGAGGTGCTCGCGAAACCGTTCGACATCGACGAGCTCGAGAGCGCTCTCGGTGCGCCGGCGGTCAGCGACTCCGCGTACGACGTCATTCGCATTCCGCCCATCGAGGAGATCCTCACGAGCGATGCGATCTCGCCGGTCTTCCAACCGATCGTGCGACTGACCGAGTCCGGGATTTCTTCTTTTGGTTTCGAAGCGCTGACCCGCGTGCGCGGCCGCTGGCTGGCCGGCGGTCCGGTGATGTTGTTCGAGTACGCGGCCAAGCGCGAAAAGCTGGTCGAGCTGAACATCGTCGCGATGACGCGCGCCATCGAGGCAGCGCCTGTCCTCCCCGAGGAGGCGTCGCTCTTCATCAACATCGACCCGCTCGCATTCAACGGAAAGCAGCTCGTGCCGGCGCTCACCGCGGCGTCCAAACGGGCGATGCTGCCGCTCGAGCGGATCGTGCTCGAGGTGACGGAGCGCTCGGCGTTTTCGGACGACGAGGTGGCGGGACGGGTATTCGACGAGCTGCGCGCCCTCGGTCTTCGTTTCGCGCTCGACGATCACGGCTCGGCTTACTCGCACCTCAACCTGATCAATCGCATTCAGCCTTCATTCATCAAAGTCAGCCAGACCTTCGGCACTGCATTCGAGAACGACGCGACCAAAGAGCGGATCGTGCGACACACGGTGGCGCTGGCGCGCGACTTCGGGTGCGAGCTCATTCTCGAAGGTGTGGAGTCGAGTGCGACCGCGCGCGCCGCGGTCTCCGAGGGAGTGACGCTCGCGCAGGGCTTCCACTTCGGACGTCCACGAGCTGCCGGTCACTGGGTGACCGTCTCTTCGAAATCAGCACTGCGCGCTGCCTGAGGGTAATCAAATGGTGATCGGGGTTCTGATCGCATTGCTTCTCGCCGCCGGAATGGCGGCCGTCGTCCTGCGCCGCGCTCGCGCGGAAGCCGCGGGGCTGCGATTGCTGATCGAGATGAGCGGACTGCTGCAGGTCAGCACGACGTTCGATGACGCGATCGAGATCGTGCCGGTGTTCGGCCGCCATCTCTTCCCCGCGCTCGACGGGGCGCTGTACGTCGCGAAAGGCTCGCGTTTCGAGCTCGCGGCAACCTGGGGCGAAACGCGCTCGCACGCGAGCACGCACGGCCCGCAGTGTCAGGCCGCGCGATACGCGAGCGTGCAGCTCGTCGACGCCGCGGAGCTCGACGTGCGTTGCGCGGTTGCCGACGGCGCGACGCTCTGCCTTCCACTGCTCGGCGGCGGCGTGTCGATCGGCGTGCTGACGCTGCGCGCACGCGACGGCGAATCGCTGCGCTCGCGGACGAACCTGTTCGCGCACGCGTTCGCCGATCACGTTTCGCTCGCACTCGCGAACCTGCGGCTGCAGGAGAAGCTCCTCGCTCTCGCGGAGCGCGACAGCCTGACCGGCGCGTTCAACCGCCGCTACATGGAAGAAACGCTCGAGCGCGAGCTGACGTCGAACGCGCGCACCGGCGCGATCCTCATCGACGTCGATCACTTCAAGACGTTCAACGATACACACGGACACGCCGGCGGCGACGCGCTGCTGCAACTGATCGCGAAGGTGATGAAGCAGGTGCTGGGCGACGACGGAATCGTCTGCCGCTACGGCGGCGACGAGTTCGTGGTGGTGCTGCCCGACACCGCGCCGGAGCTGGTGCGCGATGCGGCGGAGCGGCTGCGCGTCGCGACGCGCGAGCTGCGCGTCGACGATCTCGGCGGCGCCACGATCTCGATCGGTTTCGCCTGCACACCGGAGCACGCGACGAGCGCGCAAGGCCTCATGGCCGCGGCCGATCGTGCGCTCTACAACGCCAAAGCCACGGGACGCGATCGCGTCGCATCGCCGCCACCACACGCCGTCGACCGCAACGCCGCTTGAGCGGAAGAACAGGGGAAGGAACATGAGCGCACTCGAACAAGGATCCGTCGACCCATCCGAACGCCGCACCGCGCCTCGCCTGCGCGTTGCGAACGCGATCCCGGCATTCATCGGCCGCGGCAGCGGCACGCTGGTTGACCTCAGCGAGCGAGGCGCGCGCATTCGCCACTCGACGATGGTGCGCCGCGGTGCGGTGGTGCGCGTCAGCTTCGAATGGAAGCGCTCCCGTTTCTCCGCTTCCGCCGAGGTGCTGGCGTCGCGCGTGGTCTGCCTCGGCACCGCGGAGAAGCCGACCTCGTACGAATCGCGTCTCCGTTTTCTGCACATTTCCGACGGTGCGCACGAAGTGCTCGAGAAGACGCTCGATGCGCTCGCCGGACGCGACATTCGCCGCTGGGTTGCGAACCTGCGCGGGTGGAACGATGAGCCCGCCGAGCCGGCGCCGCCGGTCGCGCAGGTACTCCAGCACCTCGTCGCCGTCGCCGGGGTGGTAGTACGGCGGCAGGTAGGGGTTCTGCTCGAGCTGCTCGTCCGTGATCGGGATGCGCAGGCCGTCCCGCA
>DASVRB010000512.1:0-1595 GCA_036388835.1 Thermoanaerobaculia bacterium
CGAGCCGGCGGGCTCATAACGACGGTCCGCAAACGCTTCGGCGATCACGCGCAGGCCCGCCTCTCGCGCGGCGGTGGCCATCTGCGAATCGGCCGGCGCGACGATGGCAAGCGCGAGATCGACGTCGCGCATGGCGTCGACGATCACATCGGCGAGCGCGCGGTTCTTGTGTGCGTCGTTGTAGAGCGCGCCGTGCGGCTTGACGTGCTCGATCGCGGCGAACGCGCGCAAGGCGCTCAGTTGTTCGACGAGCGACGCGCGCAATGCAGACGGTGCGATGGCGAGCGATCTGCGGCCGAAGTGCTCGCGATCGGGATACGACGGATGCGAGCCGAGGCGCACGTTGTGCTGGCGTGCGAGACGCGCTGCTTCGCGCATCGAATGTGCGTCGCCGACGTGGCCGCCGCATGCGACGTTGGCCATGTCGATGAGCGGCCAGAGCTCGTCTTCACCCGGCGAGCCTTCGCCGAGGTCGGCGCTGAGGACGATCACAACTCGGTGCCTTTCGTCTCGGGGAGGAGCCAGATCAGGATGGCGCCGAGCGCGAAGAACATCGCGTCGACAGCGATCGAAAATCCGAGGCCGTGTTTCGTTGCCGCCGCACCAATTGCGTAGGGGGCGGCGGCGGAAACGAGGCGTCCGGCGTTGTAGCAGAAGCCTTGCGCGCTCGCCCGGATGCGGGTCGGGAAGAGCTCCGCGAGCATCGCGCCGAACAGCGAAAAGTAGCCGTGCGCGAAGTAGCCGACGAGCGGTCCGATGAACAGCAGCGTCATCGCCGAGCGCGCGCCGAACGCGAAGATCGGCACGACCGCGGTCGCCGCAATCATGAAGAGCGTGAAGGCCGGACGGCGCCCGATTTTGTCGGCAATCCAGCCGAAACTGATGTAGCCGAGGAACGCGCCGAGCTGCAGCACGATCAGCCATGCGGCCGATTTCGTCACCGTCAATCCGGCGCCCCCCTGCTCGACCGGCGATGCGAGAAACGCCGGCAGCCACGAGGTGACGCCCCAGTACGCAACGAGCACGGAACTGGCGACGAGCGTCGCGAGCATGGTGCGCTTGCGGAACTCGGGCGCGAAGATCTCGCTCCACGGCGTCGGCGCGGTGTCGCGCTCGCGCCAGATCTGCGGCTCTTCAACGTGCCGCCGCACAAAGTACGCGAGCACGGCCGGCGCGGCGCCGATCAGAAAGAGCACGCGCCAGCCAAATCGCTCGAGTACGAGCGCGGAGAGCGCGGCCGCGATGAGCGCGCCGATCGCCCAGCCCGATTGCATGATCCCCATCGCTTTGGCGCGATGCTTCGCAGGCCAGGTTTCGGCGACCAGCACCGAGCCGCACGACCACTCGCCGCCCATCCCGAAGCCGACCAGCACGCGCCACGCAATGAGTTGCCACAGACTCTGCGCCGTGGCCATGCCGGCGGTCGCGCCGGAGTAGAGAAGGATGCTGATGGTCATCGCGCGCACGCGGCCGATGCGGTCGGCGATGCGGCCGAATGCGATGCCGCCGATCGCGCTCGCAATGAGCGCGATGACGATCGGCAGACTGACCTGCTGTTTCGTCAATCCGAACTCCGCCTGAATCGGCAGCAGCGC
>DASVRB010000513.1:0-5058 GCA_036388835.1 Thermoanaerobaculia bacterium
CTTAGCCCGCCGATTGTTTGATGTTCGGCGGGCTAAGAGCCCGCCGCTCCACCGGGTTTACCGCGAACGCTCCAATCGAATGATCCGGCCGTCGTCCGCGTCCGTCAGCATGTACAGCAGGCCGTCCGGCCCCTGCTCTACGTCGCGGATGCGCTCATCGAGCTCGCCGAGGTAACGCTCTTCGCGTGTGACGCGCCCGTTCTGCAGCGTCAGGCGCACCAGCGCACCCGGCTGCAAGGAGCCGACGAAAATGCTTCCTTTCCAGCCGGGATATGCATTGCCGGTGTAAAAAACCATTCCGGACGGCGCAATGACGGGATCCCAGTAATAAACCGGCTGTTCCATCCCCGCTTTGGCCGTAATGCCCTGGCCGATGCGCATTCCGGAGTATTCGCGTCCATACGAAATGATCGGCCACCCATAATTTTTTCCCGCCTCGGGGTGATTGAGCTCGTCGCCGCCGCGCGCGCCATGCTCGATGGTCCAGAGCGCGCCGGTGTCGGGGTGCAGCGCGGCCGCCTGCACGTTGCGATGCCCGTAGGACCAGATCTCGGGCCGCGCATTACTGCGGCCGACGAACGGATTGTCTTTCGGGATCGAGCCGTCGCGATTGATGCGCACCACCTTGCCGAGGAGCGACTTCAGATCCTGAGCCTGTTCGCTGTAGCGCATCCGCTCGCCTTGTGTAATGAACAGCGTGCCGTCGCGGCGAAACACGATGCGCGAGCCGAAATGGCCGCCGCCGGCGACTTTCGGCTGCTGCCGATAAATCACTTTCACATCCTGCAGCGCCGCGTCTGTGAAGCGCGCGCTCGCGACCGCAGTTCCCGCGCCCCCTTCACCAGCCTCGGCATAGGAGAGGTAAATGGTGCGGTTCTGCGCGAACTGCGGATCGAGCACGACGTCGAGCAGGCCCCCCTGCCCCTGCGCCTGCACGCGCGGGACGCCGCTCAGCGGCTGCGACAATTTCCCCTGTTTGTCGACGATGCGCAGACGCCCGGGACGTTCGGTGACGAGCATCCGCCCGTCGGGCAGGAAGGCGAGACCCCACGGATGTTCGAGCCCGCGCGCGACGTCGGTGACCCGACCGGGCGCGGCCGTCGACTTCGGCGTCGGCGACCGCGGCGCCTCGGCAGTCGCATTCGAGCGCGACGCGGCGGCGCGTCTGGATTCGTCCTGTGCACAGACAGGCGTGACGAGGAGGGCAAAAGCGGCAAGTGCGGCCGGAAATCTCATGCTCTGCTCCGCTTCACAATTCGGACCCGAAAACCGTCCGCTGCGCCTTCACTGACGCCGCGGCGCCGTCATGTACGATACGGCCCCATGAGCGAGCAGAACCCCGTTTTTCTGGCGGATTGGAAGTATCGAGGACTCCTCAACCAGGCCACGCACGGCGAAGAGTTGGAGCGCCACCTGACCGAGAACCGCCCCGTCACGATTTACTGCGGATTCGATCCGACCGCCGACAGCCTGCACATCGGCAGCCTGCTGCCGCTCCTCGCCCTGCGCCGCATCCAGATGGCCGGCCATCGCCCGGTCGCGCTCGTCGGCGGCGGCACAGGGATGATCGGTGACCCGAGCGGAAAAGCGGGCGAACGGTCGCTCAATAGCGCGGAAGTCGTGCAGGAGTGGACGGAAAAACTGCGACGGCAGGTCTCCCGCTTCATCGATTTCGACTGCGGCGCCAATTCGGCGGTCGTCATCAACAATTACGATTGGCTCGGCAGCATTACAGCGATCGAGCTATTGCGCGATTACGGCAAACATTTCTCCGTCAGTGCAATGCTGGCCAAGGAATCGGTCGACTCGCGCATCTCCTCCGGAATCTCGTTCACTGAATTCACCTACATGATTCTGCAGTCGGTCGACTTCGTCGAATTGCGGCGCCGGCTCAATTGCACGATCCAGATCGGGGGCAGCGATCAGTGGGGAAACATCACCGCCGGAATGGACTTGGTTCGCCGCAAGCTCAGCCTCGATGCGTATGGCGTGACCATGCCGCTGGTCACGAAAAGCGACGGCCGGAAATTCGGAAAAACCGAGACAGGCACGGTCTGGCTCGACGCCTCGAAAACCTCGCCGTATGCGATGTACCAATTCTGGCTTTCCACCGCAGACGCGGACGTGATCCGCTTCCTGAAGCTCTTCACGTTTCTCAGTGCGGCGGAAATCGACGCATTGGAGGCGGCCACGCAAAGCGCTCCCGAGGCGCGCGAGGCGCAGCGCGTACTGGCGCGCGAAGTGACCGCGCTCGTGCACGGCGCCGCTTCCGTAGAAGACGCCGAACGGGTCACCCGCGCCTTCTTCAGCGAAGGCGTGGCCGGCTTGACCGAGCGCGACTGGCAGGACCTCGCCGCCGACGCGCCGACCACCACCATCACCGCCACCTCCACCCCGCTCATCGACGCCCTCGTCTCCTCCGGACTGGCCCCGTCGAAAAGCCGCGCCCGCGAGCTCATCGAATCCGGCGGCGTGGCCGTGAACGACACAAAAGTGCGCGATCCGAAAACCGTCGTCGAACAGAGCGCCGCGTTTCACGGCCGGTATGCGGTCATCCGCAAAGGCCGCAAGGACCGGCACATTTTGATTTTCGAGACGCAGTAGCAGATGTCATCCCGCCCGCTGGTGTCGGGTGCCCGCCGTTCGTTTGGAGTGCGGCGACGCCAGTCGCCGCTTTCACTCGCTTCGGCAGAAAAAGCGGCGACTCGCGTCGCCGCACTCCAAATCCTTCCTGTGGAGCGCACACCTACCGCGTCGTGCTCGCCACCGTCTCCGGCAACGGAAACATCCCGAAAAACCGCTTTGCCGCGTTCTTGTCGCCGTCGACCTTCAATTCGCCGGCGCGAATCGCATCTGCGAATTTCCGGCCGCCGTACGCAACCGCGACCAGCGCGTCTGCACTCGCCTCGATGATCGTGTCCGGTTTACTGGCGTTGCCACGATGCAATGCGAGCTCGCCGTCGCGCACCGCGGCGCTGAAGCGGTCGTCGCCGATGCGCAGCTCGAGTGTGGCCTCGAATCCTTCCGCGGATGCGGCGTCGAACATGGTGCGGAACGAGAGCACCAGCGCGTCGGTGCTCAGAGGAAATCCCTGCAGCAACGATGCGGAGCGCGCGCCCCAGCGGCCGAGGGCCATGATCACGCGCTCGAGCTCCAGGCCCCACTCCGTCAGTTCGTAGACCGAGGCGGGGGCGGGCGGCGGCAGCTTGCGGCGCCGCACCACGTCTGCACACTCGAGCTCCTCGAGCCGCTGCGTCAGGACATTCGGACTGATTCCGGGGAGGCCGGCGCGCAGGTCGGTGAACCGTTTCGGCCCGAGGATCAGCTCGCGGACGATCAGCAGGGCCCAACGCTCGCCGATGAGGTCGAGCGCATGGGCGGTCGCGCATCCATCTTCGTACGTGCGTTTCGTCGTCATGCAATCAATGTAGGGCGTGTTCGTATTTTTGTCAAACTTTCTCGTTGCTTTCTAGGACTAACGGCATTACATTGCCGTTCAGCGAGACGACAGAAGAAAGGACGACAACAAATGGCTGAGTTCACGACCTATCTCTCATTCGACGGAAACTGCACCGAGGCCATGCGCTTCTATGAAAACGTACTGAAGGGGAAGCTCGAGGCGCTGATCACGAACGGCGAAACACCGGCCGCCGAGCATGTTCCGCCCGGCAACGCCGACCGGATCATGCACGCCTATCTCGTGTGCGACGGCTTCAACATCATGGCCGGTGATTCACTGGTCGGCAAACATCGCCCGATGCAGGGATTTCATCTGACCCTCAGCTATGCCGACGTTGCCGAAGCGCAGCGTGTCTACGACGCGCTCAGTGAAGGCGGCACAGTGGAGATGCCGTTCCAGCCGACGTTCTGGGCCGAGCGTTTCGGGATGCTGACGGACCGTTTCGGCACGCCGTGGATCATCAACGGTGGCAACGCTCCCGCGGGAGGAATGTAATGCTCAGGATCGCGTTCGTGCTCATTCCGATCGTCGTCGCACTCCTCGGATGGGCGGCGACGAAACCGAACACGTTCCGCGTCGAGCGCACGACCGTCGTCAACGCGCCGCCGCAGAAAATCGTGGAGCTCATTCGCGATTTTCACCAGTGGACCCACTGGTCGCCGTTCGAGAAACTCGATCCGGCCATGCAGCGCGTCTACAGTGGCGCCCCTTCCGGAAAAGGCGCCGTGTACAACTGGAAAGGCAACAACAAAGCGGGTGAGGGAAGAATGGAAGTGCTCGACGTCACCCCTTCCCTCGTCCGGATCAAACTCGAGTTTCAACGGCCGTTCAAAGCGAGCAACATCACCGAATTCTCACTGCAGCCGTCCGGCGAGACGACGACCGTCACGTGGGCCATGGAGGGACCGAGCCTCTACATCGGCAAATTGATGGGGCTTTTCTTCAACATGGACAAGATGATCGGCAAAGATTTCGAAAGCGGACTGGCGAGCCTCAAAGCGCGCGCCGAAGCGTGAGCTCTAATTCAAAGGAGAAAAACAGAATGCGTGTCATGGTCATCATGAAAGCAACGAAAGAATCGGAAGCCGGCGCCATGCCGACCGAGCAGTTGATGTCGGACATGGGCCGCTATAACGAAGAGCTGGTGAACGCCGGCATGATGCTGGCCGGCGAAGGCCTCCATCCGAGCAGCAAAGGGGCGCGGGTGCGCTTCTCCGGCACCGACACTACTGTCGTCAAAGGGCCGTTCCCGTCCAGCGGCAGCGATCTCATCGCCGGCTTCTGGATCTGGAAAGTGCAGTCGCTCGACGAGGCGATCGAATGGGTGAAGCGCTGCCCGAATTCCGACGGCGTGCACACGGAAATCGAGATCCGTCCCGTCTTCGAGATGGAAGATTTCGGCGAGGCGATGACGCCGGAGCTCCGCGAACAGGAAGAACGGCTGCGCGCGCAGGTGGAATCGCAGAGCTGACAGGGAACGACCGGGGCGCCTCCGGCGGCCGGGCCGCGGGCCCGGACCCGCTCGTTGGCCTAGCCTCCGCGACACTCTGTCGCGACCTACGAGGCTGTGTCGCGGAGGCTAGGCCAACCAACAGGGG
>DASVRB010000514.1:0-4323 GCA_036388835.1 Thermoanaerobaculia bacterium
CCATGTTCGAGATGTACGCGGTCGGCGAGTGGAAGTAGCAGTTCTCGTCCCAGTAGCCGTCGGTGAACGAGGTGATGTCGAAGACGCCGGAGAAGCAGACCGCGCGGCTGACCACGTCCGGATAACGCGCCGCGAAATTCGCCGCGTGATACGCACCGAAGCTCGCCCCGTACACCGTCAAATCGCCGCGCTGTGCGCGGTTGAACGTGTACGGCACCAGCTCGTTGCGCAGGTACGCGTCGTACTGCGCGTGGCGCGCCGCGCGCACCGCCGGATGGACGCTCTTGTTGTACCAGCTCTCGTTATTGACCGTGTCCGGCAGCACGAGCTGGATCTCGCCCGCGTTCACCTTGTCGGCGAGCGAGCCGGCGAGATGGAAGTCTTCATTCTCGAAGTAACGGCCCGCGGACGTCGGAAACAGAATCACCGGCCGGCCGAACTTGCCGAACCAGAGGAACTCCATGTCCCGGCCGAGAGAAGGAGACCACCATTTTTGATATTCGCGATACATGGGTGATTTTTGTCTATGTATTTCCGCAGGCTTTTCGCGAGCTATTCATCGAGTAGCAGACGTATCAAATACCGTTTCGCGATATCAGCAACGCTGCCGGTGCAGGCGCGCGATTCTATACGATCGGCCGCTTTGCGCTCCCACCGTCATCCTGAGCTTCAGCGAAGGATCTCCGCGACGACGACCGTACCCTCGGGCGCCGGTCGTCGCATTTTGAGATCCTTCGCTGCGCTCAGGATGACGGGGTCTGGTCAGGTGTCTCGCGGTGTCGCGAGTTCACCCCACGCCGTCATCCCGAGCGTAGTCGAGGGACCTGGGAGGGAGGGGCGCGATGCACATGCTTCCGCGGCCCACCACCCAGGTCCCTCGACTACGCTCGGGATGACAAGCTTTAGCATGACGCTTTTACGTTGTGTAATTGCCGCACTCATTACCCCCTTCTTGGCGCAATCCCCTCATTTCTGTACGATGCGCCGCCTTGGAGAACGACATGCGCAAGAAACGAATCGGCATCCTCTTCGGTATGGAAGACACCTTCCCCTGGGCGCTCATCGACGCGATCAACAAGCGTGGCGGTGACGACGTCGAAGCGGCGCCGGCGGAGCTCTCGTATCTCAAGGACGACGGCGTGTTTCCGTACGACCTCATCCTCGATCGGATCAGCCACGAGGTGCTTTTCTATCGCACGTATTTAAAGTGCGCGGCCGCCTCGGGCGTGCGCATCGTGAACAACCCGATCTGGTGGTCGGCCGACGACAAGTTCTTCGACAACCTCGTGGCGAAAGCCGCGAACGTGGCGGTCCCGCGCACCGTTCTCCTGCCGCACAAACAGCATCCGCCCAACACCGAGGCGAAGTCGTTCCGGAACATGAAGTACGTGAACTGGGACGAGGTCTTCAACTACCTCGGCTGGCCGATCTTCATGAAGCCGGCGTACGGCGGCGGTTGGAAGGACGTGTACAAGTGCGATAACCCGCAGGAGTTCTTCGCCGCGTACGACCAGACTCGCGACCTCGTGATGATGGCGCAGGAAGCGATCGAGTTCGAGCTCTACTACCGCTGCTACGTCCTCGGTCGCAGCCGCGTCCGGATCATGGCGTACGACCCGAAACAGCCGTTCCACGACCGCTACGTGAAGAATCCGCCGCCGATGGATCCGGCCTTCGAAGCGCGCATCAACCGCGACGCGCTCGCGCTCTGCGAGGGCCTCGGCTACGACATGAACACCGTCGAATTCGCGGTGCGCGACGGCATTCCGTACGCCATCGACTTCATGAACTGTGCGCCCGACGCCGACCTTCACTCCGTCGGACAGGAGAACTTCGACTGGATGGTCACGAACATGGCCGAAGTGCTGATCGAGATGGTGCGCGGCGGCAAGAAGTTCGAGCTGACCGGCAATTGGCCGACGGTCATGGACGTACGGAAGGACATCGGCACGCCCGTCGCTTAAACTGCGCGTCATGCCTGCACAGCCGTCATTCACCCTCGGGATCGAGGAGGAGTTTCAGGTCGTCGATCCGACCACGCGCGAGCTCAAGTCGCACATCCAGGAGATGTTCGCGGAGGGGGAGAAGCGGCTCAAAGACGAGATCAAACGCGAGATGCACGACGCGGTGATCGAAGTCGGCACGCCGATCTGCCGCGACATCGCGCACGCACGGCGCGAGATCACGCGGCTGCGCAAAGAGATCATCAACCTCACCCGCGAGAACGGCCTCTGCATCGCCGCGGCAGGGACGCACCCGATTTCGCACTGGGCCAGCGTCCCGATCACCGACGCCGCGCGCTACGACCGCATCGTGTACGAGCTGCAGATGCTCGCGCGCGCCAATCTCATCTTCGGCCTGCACGTGCACGTGGCGGTCGAAGATCCCGACACGCGCATTCACATCATGAATGCGGCGCGCTACTTCCTCCCGCACGTCTTCGCACTCTCGGTGAACTCGCCGTTCTGGTGCGGCCAGGACACCGGCTGGAAGAGCTATCGCGCGAAAGTGTTCGAGCGCTTCCCGCGCACCGGCCTCCCCGATCACTTCGACCGCCTCTCCGACTACGAGAATTACGTCGAGACGCTGGTGCGGACGAACTCGATCGACAACCCAAAAAAGATCTGGTGGGACGTCCGTCCGCATCCGTTCTTCCCGACCCTCGAGTACCGGATCTGCGACGTGCCGATGCGCGTCGACGAGACGATCTGCTTCGCCGCGCTGTTCCAGGCGCTGACGGTGAAGCTGTACCGCATCCACTCGAAGAACATGACCTGGCGGATGTACCGAAAGTCGCTGCTGAACGAGAACAAACAGCGCGCGGCCCGCTTCGGCACCGGCGGCAACCTCATCGACTTCGGCCGCGGCGAAGAAGTGCCGTACACCGAGCTGCTCGACGAACTGCTCGCATTCATCGACGACGTGGTCGACGAGCTCGGCTCGCGCGAAGAAGTGTCATACGCAAGAGAAATCGTCCGCCGCGGCACCGGCGCCGACCGCCAGCTCGCCGTCTTCGCTGAACGCAAAGATCTGAAGGACGTCGTCGACTACATCGTGCGAGAAACGGAGCACGGGGTGGTCTGACGTTGTTGTCGGTTGTCGGTTGTCAGTTGTCTGCACTGTTTCGTATCACGCAAACGACTTTCAGCAACTTCGACGATCTTTCGCCTCATCGAGAAACCACAGACAACCGACAACTGACAACTGACAACCGCTCGGCAACCGACAACAAACACATCCATGCCTCACGACCTCCACGACACGCACGATTTCTTCGAGTACGTTCGTCTCGATGACGGCTCGCTGCCCGAAGAGCAGCGGGACCGCATCGATGTTGCGCTCCTCGACATGAATCATGCGTGGCCGAATATCGGTCACGATGCGCTCGTGCATGTGATCCTCAACGCGGCCTGGTCGCTGCGCGAGGAGCTCGCGCGCATGGGCGCAAAAGTGCGGGTGCTGTCGTTCGACGTGCGGCGCCGCAATCAGCTCCCCGCGTCGCCGAACGGGCGCTTCAAGCTTTACCTCGGCACGGGCGGGCCGGGTCATCTCGACCCGCGCCTCAACGACGGAAAGCATGAATGGAGTCAGGGGGTGGCGGAGACGGACGCGTGGGAAGGGCCGCTCTTCCACCTGTTCGACGACATCCTCTCCGATCCTTCGGCGTCAATGATCGCGGTCTGTCATTCGTTCGGGCTGGTCTGCCGCTGGGCCGGCATCGCGAAGCCGGTGCTGCGCGATGAGAAGAGCAGCGGAATGCCGCTCAACCGCCTCTCACGCGAGGCGCTGCAGCATCCGTGGTTCTCGCAATTCGCGCGCGAGCTGCCGGACCGCCAGCATTTCCGCGTGGTGGACAACCGCCTGTTCGATCTGATCCTCGACGACGCTCGCACGGCGGTGCCGATCGCGTTCGAAGCGGCCGGCAGCACGGCGCTGACGATGGTGGAGCTGGCCCGTGACTCCGACGGCGGGATGCCGCGCTTCATCGGCGTGAATCACCACCCGGAAATCGTCGACCGCGATCACATCATGCAAGTGCTCGACGAGAAACGCGCGCACGGCGAGGTGTCGGATCAGTGGTACGAGGAGCGGGTGGTGACGATCCGCGATCTGTTCCGCGGTGAACAGGAACGACAAAGCCGCCTGACGTCGCACTACACGCTGCTCGAACCCGTCCGCCACAATCTCGCCCGCGCCATCCGTTCGCGCGGGTAGCACGAGGGAACGACGAGAGGCCTCCGGCGGCCGGGCTGCGGGCCCGGACCCGCTAGTTGGCCTAGCCTCCGCGACACAGCCTCGTATCTCGCGACAGAGTGTCGCGGA
>DASVRB010000515.1:0-6936 GCA_036388835.1 Thermoanaerobaculia bacterium
CGTCGCCAGCGCCGGCTTCCTCACCGCCATCGGTCAGACCGGCAGCGCACGCGTCGATGTTCTGCGCCGCAATGGCAACAACGAAGTGCAGTTCGACGCGCGCTATAGCCTCTTCGGACGCCTGCACACCGGCGGCAGCTACACGCATTCCGATTCGCTGTTCGGCAACTACGGCAGTGCGTGGTTCGGTGCGCAGCTCCCGATCGGCGAGCACGAAGCGGGAGCGACGCTGCTCGAGCGATACGAGCTCGAATCGTGGGCGACCGACGTCGCCGTGCGCTACGCCATCCCGTTCCCGCGCTTTCGTCTGACGTTCGCCGCGGACGTGACGAACGTCCTCGCGTCGAACGAAGTCGAGGCGCGCGCGGTGCGCCTCTGGATTCGCGCGCGGCTCTGATCCGCATCGCGAAGCGCGCACGAAAAAGCCCGGCCTTGCGGCCGGGCTTTCCAATCGTCGATGCGGTGAAGGTCAGAAGCGGATGCCGACCGAGATCCGGTACTCGCGCGGATCCTGGTAAGCCTCGCGGTTCGTGGCCTGGCCGAAGGTCGCGCTCTTCGCGTAGTGCGTCCCCTCGACCGGGGTGGTGTTGAACGGGTTGAACGGCGTGAGCGACGAACGGGTGCGGCGGACGAACACCGTCTGATCGATGACGTTGCCGCGCGCGGTGGCCGGGTACTCGAGCGCCTGCTCGTTGAAGACGTTGATCACGTCGGTCTGCACGAAGAGACGCGCGCCGCGGATGGCCGGCGCTTCCCAGTTCAGCGCGACGTTGGTCGACGTCACGTCGTCGGCGCGATACTCGCCGCGCTCGCCGAAGTAGTACCAGACGCGCGACGGAGGCGTGATGTAGCCGGGGTTCGGGACGCCGTCCGCGAGCGTGGCGCTCTGGCGCACGTCGATCGCCGCCGCGGCCGAATACGGCAGGCCGCTGTGATAGCGCTCGAGCAGCGAGACGTTGAAGCGGCCGACCGGCGTCGGCATCGTGTACTGCAGCCAGACGGACGCGCGGTGACGCATGTCGCCGGCGAGATAACCGACCGGATGGTTCTGCTCGAAGTTCTGATACTCCGGCGCGCAGAGACCGCTGTCGGTGCCCGGCACGCTCGCGCTGCCGTTGCAGCCGGCGAGGACGGTGGCGTTGTTGAACTGCTCGCCTTCAATGTTGCCGCGGAGCTTCGACCAGGTGTAGTTGCCGCCGATGCTGAAGCCATCGCTGATGCGGAACTGGCCCTGCGTCTGGATGCCGTTGTAGGTGCGCTCGAGATCGCTGTTGCCGGTCTCGATCACACCCTGATCGACGCTGCGGGTGCTCGGCGCCGGCAGTGCCACTTTGCCGGTGGTGAGGTCGCGGCGCAGAACGTAGAAGTCGTTCCACTCACGATGAATGAGGTCCGCGCGGAAGTAGGCGCGCGGCGAGAACTGCGTGCCGTAGCCGATCGAGTACTCGTCCATGCTCGGCGCGGTGAGGTCTTCGCCGATGCGGGTGGTGAAGCCGGGGATGTCGAGCGAGGCGATGAGCGAGGTGTTGTTGATGCCGCCCTGCGCATCGAACCAGTCGAACATCTGGCGGATGACTTCCTCGGTCGGAACGAGCTGGCTGGTCGGAGTGCCAGGCGCGTTGATCTCCGGTCCGCGGTAGTTCCAGTAGTACGAGGCGTAACGGCCGCCCTGCGAGGTCGCGTCGCCCGCGCCCTGATCGACCTTCGATGCGTACTTGCTGTAGCTCGCGCTGAAGCGATGCGCACCGTTGCCGCGGAGGTCGTACGTGATGCCGAGACGCGGGCTGAAGGCCGTGTCGTCGACCGTCTTCACGTGCGACTGGTTCTTCCCTTCAGCCGCGTCGTAACGCAGGCCGATGTTGAAGTTGAAGTGCTCGTTGAGGTCCCACTTGTCGTTCACGAAGAACGACGAGACCCCGAAGTCGGAGCCTTTGCTCTCCTGCAGCAGCGGGTGATACGCGACCTGGCCGTTGGTCGGGTTCGCGTGGAAGTAGAGCTGGTTGTTGACGAAGAAGAAGTCGCCCCACAGACGGTA
This sequence comes from Thermoanaerobaculia bacterium, assembly GCA_036388835.1. Lineage (GTDB taxonomy): Bacteria > Acidobacteriota > Thermoanaerobaculia > Gp7-AA8 > Gp7-AA8 > QHVT01. Next base: position 2,036 of record DASVRB010000515.1, read on the forward strand.
GTTGCTGCCCGACTGATAGTTGTCTTCTATGCGGAGCTGGTGGAAGTCTTCCCAGCCGGCGGTGAGACTGTGCTGGCCGAAGCTCGGCGTCGTCAAAAAGTACGAGCCCTTCAACTGAGCGGACTCGTTGTTGCGCTCCTTGTCGCGGCAGATGCCGCAGAAGGTCGGCGACCAGCCACGGTTCGACGTGGCGGTGTCGCGCAGCAGCGTGCCCATGATGCGGTCGTTCGTCATCGCGCCGCCGCCGACGAACGCGAAGTTCATCTGGTTGACGCTCGCCTCGACCAGGAAATTGTTCGTCAGCACGCCGTTGTAATGCAGGCCGCGCAGACTGTTCGGGAGCTCGCGGGAGGTGAGGCTCGCCATGTCGACCACGTTGCCGAAGCGGTAGTTCGACTCTTCGCGCTGCACGTCAAAGTACGACGCGACGATGTTGTGCTGCGCGGTGATCTGGCCCGTCAGCTTCGCTTCGAGGCGGGTCTCTTCGACGCCCTGCGAGAACGGGATCTTGCTGACCACCGTCTCCGCGCTCGTCGCCGAGTTCTCGCTGCGGCCGGCCACGAAGAACCAGAGGCGGTCGCGGATGATGCGGCCGCCGAGCGTGCCTTCGTAGACGCTGTTGATGTCGTCGATGTGATCCGCTTCGCCGGCGAAGTCGGTCTTCGACTGCCACGCGTCATTGCGGAAGCTGTCGCGGAACGAGCCGGAGAACTCGTTGCCGCCCGACTTCGTGATCGTGCTGACCACGCCGCCGGTGAAACGGCCGTATTCAGCGGAGATCGAGCCGCCGCTGAGGATGGTCGTCTCCTGCACCGCGTCCTCGATGAAGAGGTTGTGCGGCTGGCCGCGCAGGTTCTCGTTGACGACGACGCCGTTCACGAGGAACAGGTTGTCGAACGACTGCGCGCCCGAGATCACGATCTGACGGTTCGGGCCGGCGTCGTTGACGCCGGGCGCGAGCAGCGCGGCGGTCGCGATGTTGCGGTTGAGCGTCGGCAGGTCGGAGATCTGCTCGCTCGTGAAGTTTGTGCTGACTTCCGTCGTCTCGAGCGCGGCCGGTGCCGCTGCCGTGACCGTGATGGCCTCGCTCAGCGCCGTCGGACGAAGCTCCGCGTCGCTGCGCGCGGTCTGCGCGAGATTGACGCGCACTTTGCGCGTCACCGTCTGCAGGCCGCTCAGCTCGAACGTGACGGTGTATTCACCCGGCGGCAGTGCCGCGAAACTGTAGCCGCCGGAATCACCAGTGACCGCGGTACGGCTGCCCTGCAATGCAGGCGACGTAACCGTGACGGTGACTCCCGGAAGGCCGTTGCCTTCTGTCGACGCGACGCCGACGAGGCTCCCCGTGGTCCCTTGCGCGAACGCCATGCTGGCGATCAGCAAAAGGAGCGAGGCCATTGCAGTAATGCGAATGATGGCTCTCATGCGTTTTCTCCTACTTCTCCTGAAGGAAGTTTTGTGCTGCACCGAATTGTGTGAGGACGATTTCCGCGCATTCTAACCCGCCGCTTTTCGAAACAGGGCAGGAGGAAAAGCGGCGCGTGTGTCGGAGGGGAGAACTTCCGGCTACGGCCGGCGCAGGCGCGCTCGCCATGCGGAGCTCACGGAGCGCAACCCCACTCGTCATCCGTCCTTACGGAGCGCAACCCCACTCGTCATCCTGAGCGTGAGCGAAGGATCTCAGCCGCGACGGCCGTCGCATTTTGAGATCCTTCGCTTACGCTCAGGATGACGAGGCAGATGTCATTGCACTCACTGAGGCCGGCGAAGTTCGTACAGCGTGCCCGAGGCTTGGCCAACAAGCGCCGCCGGCCGTGCCGGCTCAGGATGACGAGGAGACACAGGAACGAACGGCTCCTCACCACCTGAAAAACGCCGGATGCCCTTCCTTCACGGCGACGAACGTGCCGCGGCACGTTGCCGTCACTTTCCCGTTCGCCTCCAGCGTCGCCTCGATCACCGCGCGGTCATCGCTCGACTCGGCGACGCGCGCGCGCAGGTGCAGCGGTGCGTCCATCGGCGTCGGCCGCTTGAGCGTGACGTGAAAATCGGCGGTGACGGTCGGCGGCAGTTCACTCGCGCCGCGCTGCTTCATCAGATGATGCGCCGCCGTCCAGTTGCTGTGGCAATCGAGCAGCGAGCCGATGATCCCGCCGTTGACCATCCCCTCGAACGCGAGGTGGTGCGGCTCAGGCGTCCAGTCGCAAACCAACTCATCGCCATCCTCGAAACTGCGAATGCGCAACCCCTTCTCATTCGCCGGCCCGCAGCCATAGCAGCGATTGTTGGGAGCGTAGGTTTCTTGGAGGCTTTTCATGACGAGAGGATACGTTTTCCCGGAGTTCCTCGGGTTCCTCGGAGTTCCTCGGAGTTCCTCGGTTCGTCGGTGCTCCTGCTACTCCGAGGAACTCCGAGGAACTCCGAGGAACCGAGGAACCGCTCCCCGAGCAAACCCCACCACCTCCGGAAAAAACGCATCGAAATGCCGCTCGAGCTCCTCGCGTGCGTCGATCAGCAGATGCGCGGACGTTTCGAGTCGCGGTCTGCGCGAGAAGCGGAACGACATGTTGCGCAGCGCGTCTCGGATGGCGTCGACGTGGCGATACGACTGCAGCCAGCGTTCGTCGCGGATGCGCGGGTAGAGCGTGCGCAGCATGCCGGGGAGCGACGCTTCGTGCGGATCGATGGCCGCGAACGTGCGCGCGAGAAAGGTCTCCAGCGGCTCGCCCGCGAGCTCGTCGAAACGCGACGCGAGAAAGTGGTCGAAGAACATGTCGGCGATCACGCCCGCGTAGTGCCCATGCTCGCGCGCGATGACGCGGCGGAACGCCGCGGCCGCGGGATGCGTGTCGGTGAACGCATCGATGCGCCGATGCTGCGCGATGCCATCGCGAATGGCGGGATCGAAACGATCGCCGAGCGCCCCCTTCACGAAATCGCCCGCCAGATTGCCGACCAGGGAGAGGGGATGCGGATCGGCGAGAAAAAGATGCGCGAGGTGATTCATCAGCCGGGTGTCTCGGAACGGTAACACCGAATAAAGTTTTCTTGCGTTCCGCTCGCGTTTGCCTCACCTTAGCGACGTCCCGGTCCAACGGACAAAAACAATCGAGGAGCCCCGGAACTTGTCACGTTCGCTCGTGCAGTTCGCAGTCGCCGTGCTGTTCACGCTGTGCGCGCCGCATGTCCGCGCGGAGGTCATCTCCACGCACTGCCGCGAGACTGAAGTTCCGCTCGACGCGATGCATTCGGTTGCCCGTCTCGAGCGCTGCGGCGAGGAGCTTTCGGAGCCGCTCCTCTGGCACCTCGACCGGATCGATCAGATCGGCGCGACGCTCGACGGTTACGTCGATCGTGGCAACCGCGGCGCCGGCAGCGTGATCTATGTGATGGACACCGGCGTCATGGCGTCGCACGACGAGTTCGCAACGTCGAACGGCTCGCGCGTGATCGCCGGCTTCGACACCACGACATCCGTATCGGTCGGCCGCTCGCGCTGCACGAGCGACAACAAGGCCACCGCGCCCTGCTACAGCAACGTCGATGAGCTGCCCGCGTCGTCGCACGGCACGAGCGTGGCCTCGGTGGCCGCGGGCCGCAACGTCGGCGTGGCCCCCGACGCGACGGTGGTGAGCATCCGCGTGATGAACGAGCGCGGTCTGGCCACCACGCGCACCTATCTCGAAGGTCTCGAGGCCATCACGCGTCACGCCTGGAGCGCGGATGCGCCGAACGTCCGCACCGCCGTCATCAACATCAGCGGCTGGGTGCTCGAGCGCCTCAGCAGCTCGTTCGCGATCAACGTCGTGTCGTATGAAGAAGTCGAGCAGAAGATGCGCGACATGATCTACGGCGTCGACGCGCAGGGCCGCCCCGATCCGAACGGCAAGCGCTTCCTCTTCGTCGTGGCCGCGAACAACGTCGACGGCGGCTGCGGCGCCTCCGGCTACATCGATCGTTTCCCCGCAATCCTCGGCCAGAAGACGGCCGGGATGATCACGGTCGGCGGCATGACCGCGAACAACACGAGCTGGAGCGGCACCTGCCGCGGCGGCGTGGAAGTGCTCGCGCCGGCGCAGTCGATTTTCAGCGCGACCATCACCGCGAACGACGAGTATCGCGGCCGCCGTCCGAACCTCCGCTCCGGCACCTCGTTCGCCGCGCCGATCATCGCCGGCATCGCCGCGCGACTGCTCTCCGATCGTCCCGACATGACGCCGCAGCAGCTCGAGGCGTGGATCACCGCCACACCGTCGCGTGTCGATGATGCGAGCGCGCCGCTCGCGAATGGCCGCGTCGCGTACGTCCGCTCGATTGCGCCTGCTGCATCGACCACGGCCCGCGGCGCGGACGCGGTCGCGGTCGGCTCATTCGAGCGCTGACGCTGGCTCGTCGCGGCGGACGAGCATCCATCCGGCGATCGCGAGTAGCGCGCCGAGGAGCAGAAACGAGCCGTCCCAGATCGTTTGAGTCGGGCCGAAGCGGACGTGGTGGATCTCGAGGATGTGGTGATCGACGATCCCCTCGAGGACGTTGAAGATCCCGCCGCCGAGGAGCACGCTGCCCCAGAAACGGACAGCGGTGAAACGGGCGCCGCGCTGCAATGCGCGCGTCAACAGCACGAGCCCGATCACCAGCGTGATCCACATCGCGAGGTGGAACAGCCCGTCATAAAAATTCTGGCGCATCAGCATCGCCACCGTCTTCACTCGGCAGTGCGTCTCGATGCAGATCATGTGATGCCACTGCAGGATCTGATGAAAGACGATCCCGTCCCAGAACCCGATCATCGCCACGCCACTGAGGAAGCCGGGTGCGAGCGGAAAGCGTGTGTGAGCCATGCGCGAGATGCAATGCAAATCTCGCGACGACCGGTGGAGCGGCGGGCTCTTAGCCCGCCG
>DASVRB010000516.1:0-1924 GCA_036388835.1 Thermoanaerobaculia bacterium
TGACAACGTCGGCGGGCTGAAGCCCGCCGCTCCACAAGAGACGCTGACCCTGCAGCTCGAAAAATTTCAGGACCTCCGCTACGGCGAGAACCCGCATCAGAGCGCCGGGTTCTACGTGCGCGCGGGCGAGCGGCCGTTCGAGCAGTTGCAGGGGAAAGAGCTGTCGTACAACAACCTGCTCGACCTCGACGCCGCCATCAAGCTCGCGAACGCGTTCGCCGAACCTGCAATCGCGATCATCAAGCACACCAACCCGTGCGGCGTCGCGCGCCGCGACTCGCTCGCCGATGCGCTGCGCGCGGCGATCGAGGCCGATCCGGTGAGCGCGTTCGGCGGCATCATCGGCGCGAATCGCGAATTCGACGGCGACTGCGCACGCGCAATCGCGGAGCTCTTCCTCGAAGTGGTGGTCGCGCCGTCATTCTCGGAGGAAGCGAAAGAGCTGCTCGCAAAGAAGAAGAACCTGCGCCTGGTCGTCACGCCAAACGAAGACGCGACGACGGAGATGCGCAACGCGGCCGGCGGCATCCTGATCCAGGACGCCGATCGCATCGGCGCGCGCGATCAGTGGAAGGTGGTGACCGAGCGCCAGCCATCAGCGGAAGAAATGGCCGGACTCGAATTCGCCTGGATCGTCTGCGCGCACGTGAAGTCGAACGCGATCGTGCTCACGCGCGAATCGCAGTCGGTCGGCGTCGGCGCCGGCCAGATGAGCCGCGTCGATGCCGCAAAAGTGGCGATCATGAAGTCGATCCTTCCCGCCTCCGGCTCCTTCGCCGCATCCGACGCGTTCTTCCCCTTCCGCGACGGCCTCGACATCCTCGCCGACGCCGGCGTCCGCGCCGTCATCCAGCCCGGCGGCTCGGTCCGCGACGAAGAAGTCATCGCCGCCGCGAACGAGCGCGGAATGGCAATGGTGTTCACCGGGGAAAGGCATTTTCGGCATTGAGCGCGCGCTCGCTGCGCTCGCGGTTTTCGGTTCTCGGTTGTCTGCGATGTGCTGCACTGCGCGCCTGTGCCGGAGCCGCAACACCGGAGACGACCGACAACTGACAACCGACAACCGATCGCCACGAGCGCAGCGAGTGCAATAATCGCCTCCCATGTCCCTCGCATCCGCAATCAAACTGATCGTCTCCGACGTCGATGGCGTGTGGACGGACGGGCGCATCATCTACGTCAGCGATCAGATGGAGATCAAAGAATTCAACGTGCGCGATGGGCTGGCGGTGAAGCTCGCGCAGCGCGTCGGGATTCAAGTCGCGTTGCTGACCAGCCGGCGCTCGCCATCATTGGAACGACGGGCGAAGGAGCTCGGGATCACGGAGTTGCGGCAGGGGGCGGCGAACAAGCTCGAAGAGCTCGAGCGGCTCTCGGTCCAGGCCGGCGTCTCATTCGATCAGATTCTTTACGCCGGCGACGATCTCCCCGACCTCGGGCCGATGATGCGTGTCGCCATTTCCGCCGCGCCGCGCGATGCGGCCCCCGAGGTGCTGGTCGCGGCGACGTGGAAACTCGGGACTGACGGTGGGCGCGGCGCGTTCCGCGAAATCGTCGAACGACTCCTGCGCGAGCGCGGCGACTGGGAGCATCTGGTGCAGGAGTTCGCCGGTGGCAAGCCCGAGGCTGCGAGCATTTAGGGAGCGCGCGGTGTATCGCGCGCTCGTCATCGTGAGCGCGCTCGGTCGCCGCCTGCCGCTCCGCGTCGCACAATTTTTCGGACGCGCGGTCGGACGCCTCGCGTGGCACGTCGCGCGAAGCGAACGGCGCAAGGCGCTGCGCAACATCTCGATCGCTTTTCCCGACTGGACGGACGCGCGTCGCATCGACGCCATTCGCGCGATGTTCCGGCACCTCGGCATGATGGTGTTCGAGCTCGCCTGGCTCCCCAATCTACGGCTCGATTCGCGCTCGACCTTCGAAG
>DASVRB010000517.1:0-14048 GCA_036388835.1 Thermoanaerobaculia bacterium
GACGAAACGACCGAGCACGCGCTGCGAAAGAGCTACTTCGCGAACATCGAGTTGCCGAGCAGCGCGACTGCAGTGGCGCGCCGCGCCGGCGTGTCGCTCCTGCCGTGGTACGGCGGCCAGCCGGAGCGCGCGAACCTCGCGCCGATGTGGGAGCCGACCAGCATCCGCACCGGCAGCATCGCCCTCGCGCTCGCGTTCGCGGCGCTGCTGCTCGCGCCGCGCCGCGACACGTGGTTCTTCCTCCTGCTGGCGGTGTTCTGCACGTGGGTGGGGCTGAACGCGTGGCCGGTCGCGCACGTTCTGCACAGGCTGCCGCTGTTCGACATCACGCTCAACGAGCGGCTCGCGAACGCGGCCGCGTTCTCGATCGCCATCCTCGCGGCGATTGCCGTCGACGCGTGGCCGGTCACACGCGAGCGCGGCCTGCGCGCGGCGGGTGTGATCGTCGCGATCGCGATCGCACTCGGCATCGCCACGTTCATGCTGCGCGATGCGCAGATCGCGCAAGGAGTGAAGCCCGGCCTCATTACGGTGCTGACGCTGGCGGAGCTCGTGCCGCTCGCTGCGATCGCGCTGCTGCTGTTCCTCCGCACGCCGCAGCGCATCGCGCTCCCGGCCATGCTCGGATTACTGCTGCTGCAGCGGACGCTCGAAGACGGCGCGATCTATCCGAAGCTGCCGGCGTCCGCCTTCTACCCGCCGATTCCGATCCTCACCTATCTGCAGAACGATCGCGGCGAGCCGTTCCGCATCGCGCCGCTGCACTTTGCGTTTCTGCCCGACGCCGCCGCGCTGTACGGACTCGACGACGCCCGCGGATACGAGGCGATGTCGTTCCGCCGGCTCGAGGAAACCTATCCGCTCTGGGCGGTGAAGAACGGTCCGAACTTCAACAACATCCCCGACAAGACGCGGCCGTTTCTGTCGCTGATCAACGTCAAGTACGCGATCGGCTCGCTGCGCGAAGAGCCGAACGAGCAGTGGAAGCTCGTGCTGCAGGATCGGCAGTCGCGCCTCTTCCTCAACACGAGCGTTCTGCCGCGCGCGTTCGTGCCGCGATCGATTCAATACGTACCGGAAGGAACCGGACTCCCTTCTCCGGTGCCGGACGACATCGACTTTGCGGAGCGCGCCTGGATCAGCGCACCCGAATACGCATCACACGGGATCGCGAACGGCCCCGGCACGCTGCGCATCCAACGTCCCGCGAGTGGCGAATTCGACATCGCGGCGACGATGCAGAACGACGGCTGGGTCGTGATCTCCGAGTCGGCGTGGCCCGGCTGGCGTGCGTACGTCGACGGCAAGCGCGTGAAGACGCATTACGCGAATCACGCGTTCCTCGGCGTGTTCGTGCCGAAAGGGACGCATCGCCTCCGCGTCGTGTATCAACCGGAGGCATTCACGCGCGGCCGCAACATCACGCTGCTGACCGTCGTCGCGCTGGTGGTGTTCTTCGCCTTACGGTGCCGTCGTCGACTGCAGCAGCCACGCGCCGTACGCGTCTGACGTCGCGCCGATCGGCAGCACCACGAACTCCGGCACGTCGTACGGATGCAGCTTCAGCAACTCCTCCCGTAGCGCATCGACACGCGCGTCGGTGGTCTTGATGAGCAGGAGCTGCTCCGCGTCCGTCTGCACTTCGCCTTCCCAGCGATAGACCGATTCGATGCGCGGCACGATGTTCACGCAGGCGGCGAGCCGCGCTTCGACCAGTGCGCGAGCGAGCGCGCGCGCGTCGTGATCGGGACCGAGCGTCGTCAGCACCAGCAGCGGCGTCATTGCAGCGCGTCGAGCACGTGCATCGCGGCGTCGCGGCCGGTCGCGCGGACGACGCGCCGCACCTGCGCGCGCTCGATGTACGGCAGCGCGATGTACACCAAGAGCGAGCCCCCGCCGAAGCCGACCGAGGTCGGCGCGACCGAGGTGGCGCGTTTCGAAAGATCGCGCGACTCGAGCAGCTCCATCGTCTCGCCGTCATAGATGCGCAGCTCCGCCGCGACGCGCGAGACCAGCACGCCGAGGGACACGCCGGCGTGACGTGTGCCGACGCCGATGCCGCCGTACTCGCCGGTCGAGACATCGCCGCCCACGATCTCCACGTAAAAGTCCGCGACCGCGGCACCGTCCTGCACCGCCTCGTCGAACGTGCGCACCGCATCGAACGCGTCGACGCCGCGCGAGCGCAGTTCCTTGCGGAGCGTTTCGGCGACGTCGAGCTGCAGCGCGTGATGGCCGCGCAGCACGCCGACGCGCGGCGCGGGGCGCTTCGAATCGAAAGCAAATGCAACAGCCGGAGTGGCAAGCAGCAGCATCGCGATCAGCAGGCGTTTCATGGCGCCTAGTCTATCCTTCCGCCGTGTTCAAACGCGCGTTCCTGACCCTCCTCGCGCTCCTCGCCGGATGGCTGCTGTACGAGGTGATCGCGTTTCCTGACGTCGCCGCGCTGAAGAACGCGCCGCCGAAAACGACCGCGTTCATGGAGCTGCGCAAACGGCAGTTGCGCGCCGAGGGGAAGAGCGACGAGCTCAAATGGCGCTGGGTGTCGTACGGCAGGATCTCGCCGTATTTGCGGCGCGCCGTGCTGGTGATGGAAGACAGCTCCTTTTACGAGCATCAGGGCGTCGATACCAAAGGGATGAAAGAGGCGTTCGAGCGCAATCTCAAACGGCGCAAGGTGACGCACGGCGGCTCGACGATCACGCAGCAGCTCGCGAAGAATCTCTATCTCTCGCCGTCGCGGAATCCGATTCGCAAAGTGCGCGAGTACTTCATCGCGCGCTCGCTCGAGAAGCACCTCACGAAGAAGCGCATCCTCGAGATCTACCTGAACGTCGTGGAAATGGGAGAGCGCGTTTACGGCGCGGAAGCAGCGTCGCGCCACTACTTCGACAAGAGCGCGTCTTCACTCACCACGCGTGAAGCGGCGTTGCTCGCCGGCTGCCTTCCGAATCCGCGCGTGATGAATCCCGGAAAGCCGAACGGACGGCTGCGCGCACGGCAGCGGATCATCCTCTCGCGCATGCGCCGCTGGGGCTATCTGCTCGAGCGCGAAGTGCTGACGGAGAAGAAGAAGGAGCCGGAGAAAACGGAGACGGTTGCAACGGAGACCGCGTCCGACACCGCGACACCGAACGATCCCGATCTCACGCCGGCCGATCCGGAAACGACCGACACTGCCGCGACCGAAACCGACACCGAAACGGCACCGCCCGCGGTGACGACAGAAGAACCTCCGCCTCCGACGACGACTACCGAAACCATCGCCCCTCCGCCAACGAATACGTGACGGGGAGTGTCGACATGGGACAACACATCAAAGTGCTTTCGGTGCTGTTCATCATCTTCGGCGTGCTCGGGATCATGGTGTCGGCCGGACTGTTCGTGTTCGGTGTCAGCGCGGCCGTCTCGATGCTCGCGGAAGACAGTGGAAGCGACGCACAACTCGCATCCGGAATCATCGGCGGCTGCATTACAGGCGTGGCCGTACTGTTCGGATTGATGTCCATTCCGAGCGTGATCGCAGGCTGGGGTTTGTCGCGCCGCAAGTCGTGGTCGCGCGTCCTCACGATCGTCCTCGGCGCACTCGCGCTTCCACAGATGCCGCTCGGTACGGCGCTCGGCCTTTACGCGATCATCGTCATGTTCAATGACGAGACGAAAGCGCTGCTCAATGCGTAGTGCACAATGCGCGCGTGACGGCGATCACGTTCGCAGGCCCGTCGTTGTTGCGCGAAACGCAATGTGCGGCCGCTGATTCCAAAATTCACACCGAGGTGCGAAGCGCCGTTAGAAGTGATGAATCAATCACTTCGCTCACGTGGTCCGTCTTTTGCCCTTGGCGTCAATCGTGATGAACAACAAACAACGACGCAGGCCGATGTGGGCGAGGCGGGACGACTTCCGCGTCATCTGCGACTGCCAGCGCCACGCAAAGCGCGCGAAGAGCCTTGCTCGACGCGTCGCGCGTGTCGCATCGCGTGGCATCGCGGTGCTGGTGACGATCCCTCTCGCATTCGCAGCATTCGACGTTCCGACTTCCGCAATGAATCTCGATCTGCAGCCGGCGAGCATTCTGGCAATGCGCAAAGCGCCGGTCGCGCAGCAGCAGATGGCCGCACAACTGCCGATCTTCACGACGCCCTCTGTACGCGCGAGCTTCCTCGACGACACGCCGCAGAAAAGCGCTCCGACACTGGAGATGTTCAAGGAACAGTACTTCCGCCGTCATGTGCCTTATGGCGCAATCATTTTCCGTGAGGCGCGCCGCCATAACGTGCCGCCGGAATTGATCGCCGCAATGGTGCAGACCGAATCGGATTTCCGCGCCACGCTCGTCTCGGACAAAAGCGCACAGGGATTGATGCAGATCGTACCGAGCACCGCGCGCGTTCTCGGAATCCGCGATCCGTTCGATCCGGAAGAAAACATCGCGGCGGGCACGAAGTACTACCGCTACCTGCTCAATCGCTTCAATAACGAATCGGTTGCATTGGCCGCGTACAACGCAGGTCCGGGCAACGTTTCGCGCTTCGGCGGAATCCCGCCGTTCGCAGAGACGCGCGATTACGTGGCGAAAGTGAACCGCCGCACCAGCCGCTATCGCCAGCGCGTGCACAACACGTATCTCGCCGCGCTGCGCGTCAGCACGTCGAACGTCGCCGCGCACTGAACGCGTCGATCCGGGTCTGCCACCGGACGCACGGCCGCGCGCCGACACGCTAGAATCGGCGCATGCAGTTGCAGCAGTCCAAAGGTGAAGAGCGCCGCGAATTTCAGCGTCTCTGTCTCGATGTGCCGGTGTCCGGCACGTTCGGCGACAGCGCGGTGATGCTCGTCGAAGCAGGCGTTCTCGGCGCGCGCATTCAGCACGCCGCACCGCTCGAAGTGACGCGCGGCGAGCTCCGTTTCACGCACGACGGCAACGAGATCGTGATGCGCTGCGAAGTGGTTCGCACGTTCGGCGATCGCGCGCGTCACGCGGAAGCGGGACTGATGTCGGGACTGCGCTTCGTCGCGGCAATCGGCGAGTCGGGCGATCACCTCCGCGCGATGCTCGCGCAACTGGTCGTGAAGGCGCTCGAGCATCGTTACGACGCTTCGGAAACGCGTCTGAGGTTGCGCGCCGTCGACGGCGATCGGACGGTGCGCGGAGTCGATGCGCAGTTCGTTTCGTATCGACTCGAGAACGGCACATGGCGCAAGCGCTCGGTCTTCCTTCCCGAACAACCGGCCGCCGGTTTCACCGTCGCGCGCGGCGAAGACGTGGATGAAATGCAGCGTCTCTGCGCCGTGTACGAAGCGTCTGATGCCGAGGGGCGGCGGTTGATCCGGCTGTTCGCGGAGCTCAGCGTCAGCGACGTGCTGCAGATCCCGCCGACGTCGTGAGCGCGTCGTCCTGCTCCCGCGTGCGATCGACGCGCAGCGTGAAGTAGAACTGCGAGCCGAGTCCCGGTTCGCTTTCCGCCCAGATCCTGCCGCCGTGCGCTTCGACGATCCCTTTCGCGATCGGCAACCCGAGGCCCGCGCCCATGCGCTCCGTTCGCTTCGCCTGCCAGTACGGACTGAAGATGTCGCTCAGGTTCTCTTTCGGAATGCCTGGTCCGCTGTCCGCGACCGCGAACAGCACCTCATCGTCGTCGCGTCGCAACGTTGCGCTCACGTTGATGCGGCCACCGGGCGGCGTGAATTTCATCGAGTTTCCGATGAGGTTCGACACGACCTGCATCACGCGATGGCGATCGGCATACACCGGCGGCAGTTCGGGATCCGCGGTGTAGACCATCGTCACCTTCGCGGCGCCGGCCTGAGCGCGGAACAGGTTCTCCGCTTCGCCGAGGAGGTCGCTCACCTTCACGCTCGCCGGCTCGATCGGCAGACGCTTGCCGCCTTCGAGACGCGTGACGTCGAGCAGGTCGGCGATGAGGCGATTCATCCGCTTCGCCGACACGACGATCGTGTCGATCTGCTCGCGATCCTCATCGGCGATGCCCTCCGACATCTGCAGCAGCGACGCGCCGAGGGAGACAGCGCTCAGCGGATTGCGCAGATCGTGCGACACGATCGCGAGCACTTCTTCGCGCGCACGCACGGCCTGCTGCGATTCGAGATAGAGCCGCGCATTGTCGATCGACAGCGACGCGCGACGCGCGAGCTCCGCGAACAGCGGCAGGTCGGCGCGCGTGAAGGGGCGCGAATCGGTGGAGATGGCGGCAGCGATGCCGATGGTCTGTCCGCGGCTCACGAGCGGCATCACGATCAGCGCGCGACCTTCGGCGTCGGGACGTCCGGTGATGTACGGATAGAGTCCCGACGCCGGTCCGACCAGCGCCGGCTCGCCGCTGCTCATGATGCGCACGAGCGCCTCCGGCACTTCGGGACTGGTGTTGCCGACCGCGTCGGCGAAGAGCGCCTCGTCTTCCGGATTGCGATGCGCGACGGCGACGCGGCGCAGACCGCCTTCCGGCTCGGCGATGTCGACGACCGACATCTCGGCGAGATTCGGCACGACCAGTTTCGCGAGCGTGGTGATGGTGTGCTCGTAATCGAGCGACGCGGCGAGCTCCTGCCCGGCCGCGGCGAGAAACGCGGCGCGACGCTCTTCACGCTCTGCCGCTTCGCGTGCACGCTGCGCTTCGTTCGTCTCGCGCTCCGCCTCGAGCCGCCGCCTCATCGCCTCGCGCGCGAGGAGACGCATCTGCCGTCCGAGTCCCGCGACCAGCAACGCCGAGGTGAGCGCGAGCAGCGTCAGGACGATGGTGAGCCAGCGATTGATCCGCTCCGCTTCACTCATGCGGCGCAGACGCGAATCGATCGCCGCCTGCAATTCGATCTCGAGCTCGGACGCAGCGATGAGCGACTTTTCGTACGCGGCGTGACTCTCGAACAGACGCGAAAGGAACACTTCGTTCGGAAGCTGCCGCGAGAGAAACTCGCCGCGCGCGACGCCGTTGTGCCAGCGGCTGGTCTGCACGAAAAGAGCGGTCAGATCCTGCCCGAGCTCTTCATCGAGCCGCGGCAGAAGCTGCGCGAGGCGGCGGCGATTGGTCTCCTGCCGCTCGACCAGCGCGTAGTACTCGCGCCGGTAACTCGACTGCCCGGTCACCTGATACGCGATGAGCTTGTCGACCTCGCCGGAGAGATCGGTCTGGATGTAATTCGCGGCCTGGCGGGCCGGCTCGGCGATGCGCGTGATCTCCTCGCGCATCTGATTGGTCTTGTTCGCGACCACCACCGGCAACAGCGCCAGCGACAGCAGCGAAACGATGATGAACACGACCGGAACGACAGTCGTCCACGTGCTTTCCGGCCCGACGCGCCAGATACTGCGTCGTTCGCTGCGTCCCGGCTGGTTCAAAAGATTCCTCGAGCTTGCCTGGCTCTCCCTGACCTCGCAGTTCGAGTGAGCAAGTGCCTTACCACGTTAAACTTTCGATGCATGCGTGACGATCGGCGCGAGTATCAGCGCCTCAAGCTTTCCAAACCAATCCTGGCGACGATGCGATCGTCGAACGCTCTCATCTTGGACGTAGGACTGGCCGGCGCGTTTCTCGAGCACTATGGCACGGCCGAGCCCGGCGAGCGTTTCTCGCTCAATTTCCGCTGGCAGGGCGCCGACGTCGAGTTCGTCTGCGAGGTCGCACGCAGCCTGGTGGTGCGCGAGCCGGGCGGCGACGGCAAGAGCCTCGTCTCGCACACCGGCGTCCGCTTCATCGCCCCCGCGGGCGACGCGATGGCGCGGCTGCAGGACCTGATCACGACGTTCGTCAGCCACATCCTCACGGCGCAGAAGGCGAACGCCTCGGGCGAGCTCTCGAACTCTGCCGGCGCCACGGTCCTCGCGCGCCTCGGCGAAGCGCGGCGCATGCGCTCGCGCGGCTACATCGCCTATCACCTGCAGGACCGCACCTGGTCGCACGGACCGACCGCGTCGCCGAAACAACCGGCGGACGGCTTCACGGTCGGCGCGCATGAAGACGAGGAAGATCTCGAGGCGCTCTGCCGCACGTATGAATCGGCGGATGAAGAAGGGCGGCACATGATCCGCCTCGTCGCGGAGCTCAGCGCCCGAAAAGAGCAGTGAGATCGACCTCGCGCATGCTGTCGACGATCACGTCGGCGGCGCTGAGATCCTGACGCGTCTGCGCGCGCGGATTGCGCACCGCCACGCAGTACGTCCCGGCGCGTTTCGCCGCGACGACGCCGACGTTCGAATCTTCGAAGACGATGCATTCAGCGGGCGGCACGCCGAGCTTGCGCGCGGTGACGAGATACGCCTCCGGATCGGGTTTGCCGTGCACCACTTCGCTGCCGTCGACGATGAGTGAGAAGACGTCGCGAATGCCGAGGCGGATGAGGATCGTCTCGATGGACGAGCGCACCGATGATGAAGTGATCGCGAGCGGAATCGCGCGCTGCTGCAAGGCGCGAATCGTATCGACCACGCCGTCCATCGCGTCGAGATCCGAATCCGCGCAGATGCGATCGAAGATGCGCTGGCGCAGCACGAAGATCTCCTCTTCACGCTGCGCCCAGTGAAAGTACGCGCGCATCTCACGGATGTCGTCGATGATCCTGCGCCCCGAGCCGGTGCGAAAGCTCTCCGGCATCTCGTCGTACTCGCTGCCGAGCGCGCGGCAGAGCGCCTCGTACGCGCCGGTGTGTTGCGGCTCGAGATCGATGATCGTTTCGTCGAAATCGAAGATCGCGGCGGCGATGCGCCGCGGCGGACGCGATGCGGATGGCGTGGTACGTTCCTCTCGTGGATCCTGAGTTTCAGAAGGCAATGCTGATCGTCCTCGGCGCAGGCGGCGCGATCGGCATCGTCGGCACGCTCGCGCTCTTCTTCATCTTTCGCGCGTTCGGCGGCAAGACGCCGGGCAGCTCATCGCACTTTGGTCTCATGGCCGCGCTGGTCGGCTTCGTCTTCGCCGTATGTTTCGCGCTGTTCATCGTCTCGTATCGATAGCTCGTGCACCAGCGCCTCAGTGTGCTCGCCGAGACGCGGCGGCGCGCTGCGAATGGGAAGCCGCTGACCGTCGAAACGCACGGGATGAAGGACGGTGTCGTAATCGCCGACGCGTGCGATGAGCGCCGCGGCCGCCTCGCTGCGCAATGCTTCGAGCACCCCTTGCACGACCGACGCGGGCACGCCCGCCTCGCGGCAGCGCGCCACCCAGTGCGCGGCGTCTCGAGTGCGGAAGATCTCCTCTAGCAGCGGCACGAGCAGGTCGCGATGCGCGACGCGTTCGCGATTCGTCGAAAAACGCGCGTCCGTCGCGAGCTCCGGCTTCTCGATCACGCGCTCGCACAACAGACGGAAGTGACGATCGGTGCCGCCGCCGATCGCAAACTGGCGATCGCGCGCGTGGAACAGTTGATACGGAACGATCGACGGATGCGCATTGCCGTAGCGGCGCGCTTCGTTGTTCGTCACCAGCGCGCCTTGCGCGACGTTCACGAGCGAGGCGAGCGTCGAAGCAAAAAGCGAGACCTCGAGCCGCTGACCGCGTCCCGTTTTCGCGCGCGCCACCAGCGCCGCGAGGATCGCGCCGTGCGCGTAATGCGCGGTCAAAACGTCGGACAGCGCGACGCCGATCTTGGCCGGCTCGCCATCAGCGGCACCGGTGATCGACATCAGCCCCGCACCCGCCTGCGCGAGCAGATCGTAGCCGGGTGTGTTGGCCTCGCTCGTGTCGCCGTCGAAGCCGCCGATCGAGCAGTGGATCTTGTCCTCCGGCACGTCGAGCAACGCCGCGCGCTGCGCGGGGAGAAAGTTGTCGACCACGACGTCCGCGCGCGCGATGAGCTCGTGCGCGAGCGCACGTCCGCTCTCCGAACGGAGGTCGAGCGCGAGCGACTCTTTGTTGCGATTGACGGACAAAAAGTAGGTGCTGGTGTCGCCGTGAAACGGAGGGCCCCAGCGCCGCGTCTCGTCACCGCCCCGAGGCTCTTCGACTTTGATCACGCGCGCCCCTTCATCGGCGAGCAACTGCGTGCAGAGCGGCCCCGCCAGCACGCGTGAAAAGTCGGCGACGACGATGCCGTCGAGAGGAAGCCGCCGCGTCACCGGTACGTCGATTTCAGCGCGTCGAGGTCGGCCAGCGTTTTGCGCAGGATGTTCACGACCTTGTGGAGCTCATTGCCGTACGTCTTGAGCTCCGCGTCGCAGTCGGTCATTGAATAAACCGCCTCGTCGCGCTCGAGACGATCGCGCTCGAAGCGCAGCCGCTCCGCGAGCTCCTCGATCTCGGTGAGGATGACGAAGTGCAGGTCCTTCTCGCCGAGATAGCGCTTGCACTGCGGGCAGTGGATGGACTGATCGGACGCCGACTCGACCAGCTCGACGATGAACTGCCGCTTGCATTGAGGACACTCGAAGACTTCAGGCAACATGGCGTATCCAGACTCCGAAGATTGTGCCACGTTGGGCAAGGCGCCGATGTTGGAATGCCGATCTTGACCCTCACGTTAGGCGCCGTGTAGCATCCGCACCCCTGCCGTTCTGGGAGATCGTTCAATGGTAGGACAACCGGCTCTGGACCGGTGAATCGGGGTTCGACTCCCTGTCTCCCAGCCAGGCGGGGCGGCACGGCCGCCAGCGCTTGTCGGCCCAGGCGGCACGGCCGCCGACGCTCGTTGGCCCAGCCTCCTTGGAGGCTGTACTTGTTTCAGGGGGCTTTCTCGCCGCGCCTTCAGTGAATCCTCTTATCGACGCTTTACGGTCTTTGCTGCGGCGCGACGCTCTTCTGCCATTCGAAGGTTCCGCTCCCATCGCGGCCGTGCGGCTTCGGGAAGGGCGGCCAGCGTCACCACACGATCGGTGGCCGTGCCGGAGCGCACGATCGTCAGACGAAGTGGTTCGCCTGCGCGTCGCTTGCGCATGAACATCAGAAAGTCGAGCTCGTCCCCAAAGTCGACGCGAACTCCTGCGACGTGCGTGATGAGATCGCCCGGCTGAATCCCTGCTCTCGCTGCCGGACCATTCGGTGCGACACGCTCCACGTGCAGCGTCCGATCGGCCGAGCCGTCGGAGTGCCAGCGGAACTCGATACCAAGATAGGCAATCGGCTCAGATGCTGTGCGTTGAGATACGCCGCGTTGAGGTTCCGCGCCGGCGATGGTCAGCGCTACGACGCAGCAGCCGAGGAAGAGAAGTCGGTTCATTGCGAATCCGTTCGCTGGCCTTCGCTGGCCGCGAATTGCACGTTCGTTTCGGTCGACATCCCGACCGCCACGTTCTTGCACTGCGCGCCACGCTCCGTTTCCGGACAGACCACATAACTGCCGGCGTGGAGGTAAACGCCGCCGTCGTATCTGCCGTGCGGCTCGGGAAAGTGAAAGAGGCGCAGCGGCACGCTGACGCCGGCCATGGAGTGAACGATGGGATTGCGGGCGCCGTCGACGCGCACGATTCCGCCACTGGAAGGGAGGGTGATCTCGAGCGGCCGCGCCGCACGCGGCACGACTCGCATCGCGACCGCGGGATACGAATACGTCAGCACCAGGAGTTGGACTTCTTCTGTGGCGGAGGCAACGGGATAGTTGAACGCCCCGTTCACGTCGGCGATCGTTCGCGTCCAACTCCGCCCGCGGTCGGAGGAGATCCGAACGAGCGCGCCGCTGGCCGGCAGGCCGTCGGGGGTGCGGACGACGCCGCCGACTCGCACGTATGGATCGAGTCGAAGCTCGAGCGTCCTGGTCTCGTCCTGTTCGATCGTCAGGTCGACAGGCTTCCCGGTCGTGCCGGAGCGGCCTTCGGCGTCGACCGCATACGCGCCTCGGCGGATGCCGACGATGTCGAACGTGCCATCGGCGCTGGTGATCAACTGCGCGACCGGCCGTCCCGCTGATACGACATGCACGGCGGCCTGTTCGCCGGCGCCGCCCGAACCGATCACCCGCCCCTTGATCCTGCCACCGGGAACTCGCAGGTCGAGTGTCGTCGTCGCTTCTCGAGGGATCTCGACCGGATCGAGCTGGATCATGCTTGCACGCGCCTCGAGCGGGTAGCGAAGCTCGACCTGCCATTCGCCCGGAGTGGGAAACGCCACGTCGAAACGTCCATCCGCGTGCGTCTTCGCGCGGAGGGCTCGTCCACTGAGGTTCGTGAACGTGAGCTCTCCTTCTAATGGCGCATCGCCGCAGCGCAGTCTCCCGCTGGCGGCGATGCTGCGGATGTTCACCGTCAGCGTATGTGCGCCGCCCGTGCTGAGGTCGACGTCGAGGACCTCAACGACCGAACCGGCCGTGTCGCGAATCCTCACCTCGTACACGCCGGCGTGGAGCGCGTCCGTCGTGACTCGGCCGGTCGCTGACGCCATACGCCGCACGGGTTCGTTAGAAGAAAAGTACGGCTCACGCGCGACGAATTCAGCGGTCCAGGCATGACCCCGCGGGTCGGTGGCCGGTTGCACGAGGAGCACGACTGCCGGAGTGGGGACGTGCTCGATCGGAATCGGCCACGTCACCGCATCATCCGGCGTCACGCGAATGTCGCTCGTGCGCGCGGGCGACACGCCGGGCGCCTCCGACACGATCTGATACGTGCCTGGAGTCACACCTGTGAATTGAAAGAAGCCTCGGGCGTCGGTCTTCTTCCTCAGTGTCCGAGCGGTCGCTCGCTGCTTGGCTGTTGCGCCCGCGGGCGTCGCCTCGAGTGGAACCAGCGAGACCTGTGCGTTGTCTTCGGGATCGCCATTCGGGTCTTCCACCCATCCGGCGACGCTCGCCCCTTTTTCCAGTCGTCGCAACGGGAGCTGCGCGACTTCGTCCGCTCCGACGCGCACGTCCCAGAAGAACAGCGGCGCCGAGCCGGCGGCGTGGAGTCGAAGGTCGACACGGCGGTTCGCCGGAACAGCACACTGCCACCTCGGCCACTCCAGAAGACACTGCGTCGCGAGTCCCTCCAGCAGCGGCTCGCTGGCCGCGCCCGCAATCGGGAAAAGCCGCGCCTGCAGGTTCTTTGGGGCATCGTCTGCTTGCAACGTCCCCTTCACCGTCCCCGCCCGCTCCAGGTGAAGCTGGAGAGGTCTCGCCGCCGGGCCACTACTCCATGCGAGCGTCTCCGCCCAGCAGCCGGGTGCCGCGATCCCGATGTCCCATGTGCGATCGGGGCCGAGCTGAAGCTGGTATGTCGCCACGCCCGGCTTCAACGGCGCGCTCACCTCCGCATCCGCGGCTTTCGCGACGATCGTCGCGCGCGCCGTGCAGATCGCCGCGCCGCTCGCGGCCGACACCTGGATCGAGACGTCGTCAGCCCGCACAGCGAATGCTGCGGCGTACAGCAACACGACGCTGACCATTTTCATCGCGTCAGATCATGTAGCACGAGTCGTCGTAGATGCACTGGCAGTAGGCGATCGACCCATCAGAGTAGCGATAGCAGCGCGATCGGCAGCTCAGCGCGTAATTGCCGGTGCCGGCGCCGAACCTCAGCTCACAGAACACCTGCGGACTGTCGTTGTATACGCGGCAGTCCCAGTATTCGCAGTTGGCGGCAACAGCGGGGGAAGTCACCAGCATGGCGGCCACGAGAACGAACGTAACGGCGGCGCGCCTGGAATCGAAACGACGCATGTAGCTCCTCCATCGTTAATTCTGTAATGAATCATAATGTAAGGGTGTACGTCCGTCAAGAAGTCTCACATCAGAGTCACTCGTCCAGCGCTTGACACGCAACGCGGTCGCACTTATCTTCCTGGTTAATTAACTCAATGGTTGAATACGACGCCACCGACCACCTCAGCGTCACCTTCGCTGCCCTTGCCGATCCGACGCGCAGGGCCATCCTCGCGCGGCTGGTGAGCGGGGAGGCGTCGGTGACGGAGCTCGCCGAGCCGTTCGACATGAGTCTGCCGGCGATCTCGAAGCATCTGAAGGTGCTCGAGCGGGCGGGGCTCATCGCGCGCAGCCGCGATGCGCAGTGGCGGCCGTGCCGGCTCGAAGCGGCGCCGCTGAAAGATGTCGCCACCTGGGTCGAGTGCTACCGAACGTTCTGGGAGCAGAGCTTCGACCGTCTCGACGATTACCTGCGCGAGCTGCAGCCC
>DASVRB010000518.1:0-3689 GCA_036388835.1 Thermoanaerobaculia bacterium
TGTTGGTCGAGCAAGCGCATGTATGCCTCATGCACCAGCGCGGTCGGCTGCAGGGTATGGCCGGGCCGCTCGTGGCGAAGGTAACTGCTCGCGAGCTGCCGCAGCTCTTCGTAGACGAGCGGCAAAATCTGGGCGAGCCCGCCTTCTCCCTTGCCTGACGAGGTTTGCTGCGCGCGCTGTGCGAGCGAAGCGATCAGCTCATCGGCTTCGGCTAAGGCGCTGATCTCCCGGTCCTCCCCGTTCACCCCGTTCACCCGCTACGAGACTAGCCACCTGCCATAATTTCGCCAAGCGCAAAGAAAGTTTGATGACCCCGTTTGCCGGCGTTTTTGACGTAACCAGCAAAAGGAGCGCTCGCGACAAGGACGAGCACTCCAAACAACCGCCGAACTGACTATGAAGCCATCCTCTTTCACCTCTCGTGTAGTCGCCGCCGCACTGACCACTTCCCTCGCCCTCATCTGCCACGCTCAGGCTGCACCACGTGTCTACGCCACCGCCAGCGACAACATCTCGCCTTCCACTCCGGAGCGATCCGCCGCGGGGGGCACGGTCACAGACGTGGAAGGCGGGACACAGCCATATGGACGGACGGCGGCAAGCGCGCAGGCTTCGCTCGGAACGCTGCGGGCGTTCGGCGAGGCTACCGTGGGCGTAAATAACAACGACACCTATTCTTACTTCGGGTTTACGACCGCTTCCTTTACAGACGACTTCCTGATCGACGCGCCGGGTCTTACCGGCACCCCCGGGACGCTGACCTTGCGGTTCACCATCGATGGCGCGCTAAGCTGCACCGCGGGCAGCCCCGAGATCTCGGGTTCGTCGTATGCTCGCGCCGATTTTTATCTAACTAAGGACGGCGGCAATGTCGCACTGATGAAGCAGTCGGTAGATGGGAATGGCGAGCCGCTGCCGCTCGAATATAGCGGCACGTTCCTCGGTATCCCACAGACTGCCACGGTGCAGTTCACCTATGGGACGCCATTTCAGATTGGGTTAGAAATTCGAGCTAACGCCGTCGTCTATAATCATCAGTCATTGGATTACTCCCGCTACAGTGCCTACGCCCGCGCCGACCTGGCGCATACGGCGACGTGGGGCGGGTTTGAGGCGGTGCGGGACGCGGGTGGGAACGCGGTCACGAACTACTCGTTTAGCTCCAGCTCCGGCACCAACTACACGCAGTCCATCGTGCCGCAATGCGCCACGCCATCTACTGCTCTGCGCGGTTGGTGGCCGGGCGATGGCAACACGCGCGACATCCAGGCTGGGAACAATGGCACGCTCGCAAGCGGGGCGACTTACGCCGGCGGCCAGGTCGGCCAGGCGTTCTCGTTCGCCAGCCCCGGGGCGCGCGTGCATATCCCACACTCCGCCGGGCTCGATTTCAATTCATCGCAGGATTACAGCATCGATTTCTGGTTGAATGCCGGCGCGCAGCCCGCCGCGGCCACCTTGATCGAGAAGAATGGCGGCACTTATCCCTACTCCATTCAACTGCTGCCGAACGGCAACATCTACGCCGCCGCCAACGATGGCAGCTCGACCGTCGCGGTGACGGGCACGGGCGGGGCTGGGTTTGTGGCCAACAAGGTCTGGCACCACATCGCAGTCGTGTTCCGCCACTCGACGAAAACGCTCCAGCTCTACGTGGACGGCCAGTTGAACGCCACGCAGTCGTACAGCGCGACGCTCGGCACGCTCGCTAACGGGCAGGACCTGTACTTTGGGGCGCGCGCGGCGGGCGCGAATTCGTTCAGCGGCTTGCTCGACGAGGTCGACATCCACGGCGCGGCGCTCAGCCTCTCGGAGATCCAGGCGATCGTCGCTGCAGGCGATCTCGGGAAATGCCGACCGCCGGTGGCGCTGACCAGCGCGGCTTCTCGAAAGACTCACACCGACGTCGGCGACTTCGACATCAATCTGCCGCTCACCGGCACGGTCGGCGTCGAACCGCGGCGCTCCAGCACAAATGGCGATCACCGCCTCGTCCTCAACTTTGCCGCGCCCGTGCAATCGATCGGCAGCGTAGGCGTAACCGCGGCGCCGGGGGCAAGCATTGTGAATACCACGATCAGCGGCTCGACCGTGATGGTGGATCTCACCGGCGTCGCGAATCAGCAGATCATCACCTTAAGTCTCAACGATGTGGATAACGGCGCCGTCACCGGAAATGTCGCGGTCTCGATGGGTGTCCTCGCCGGTGACGGGAACGGGAACGGCGCGGTGAACTCGGGCGATACGGCGGCGACGCGCAGCCGTTCGGGGCAATTAACCGGCGCGACCAACTATCAGTTCGACGTGAACTGCGATGGGACGATCAATACGGGCGACGCGACGGTCGTGCGTTCACGTTCCGGAACGGCCATCTACCTAAGTCCGTAACTTCGGCCTGCGGTTCTGGTCCCTGAAGCAAAGCGTGCGGATGGCGACGTCCGCGCGCTTTCCGTTGGTAGGGACGCCCGCGTCGAGGCGTCTGAGCGCAGCGACCCGCGGGTTGGCGCGCCGGCGTTTCGAGACTCGCCACACGCTCACTGCGCGCAGCGCACCGTTCCCGCCTAATCCATCATCGATTCCTGCGCGATCAGCGGTCCGTTCGTCGACATCGGCTCGCCCCCCTTGGCGATGCGCACCTGAATGGAGTCGATCTGGCAGTCGCCCGCGCGGAGGTCGCTCAGGATGACGAGATTATCGTTCACGCGCGTCAGATCGTTCTCGCGCAGGTAACGCTCCGCGGCATCGATGGTCGTGTTCGGCTCGTTCGTGAACGGCAGCACGACCGCGTGCACCCCCCAGCAGAGCGCGAGCTGCCGCTGGATTTGCTCCGTGGGAGTGAACGCGAAGATCGGCGCGTGCTCCGGGCGCATGTTCGAGACGTAGCGCGCCATCGTGCCGTGGCGCGTGAAGACAATCAGCTTCGCGTGCGGCAACGAGTTGGCCAGCATCACGGCCGAAGCGACCGTCTTTTGCCGAAAATCCTTCAGCTCAGCCTGGTGCCCGTAGCCGGCGCCGCCGCTGCGCTCAATCCGGCGCGCGACTCGGTCGAATACCTCGACGCATTTAACCGGATACCGCCCAACCGTCGTTTCGCCGCTGAGCATGATCGCGTCGGCCTGTTCGAAGACAGCGTTCGCCACATCACTGATCTCGGCGCGCGTCGGCACCGGGTTCTCGATCATCGACTCTAGCATGTGCGTCGCGACGATGACCGGCTTGTTGTGTCGGATGCATTGCTTGACGATGCGCCGCTGAATAATCGGCAGCTCCTCCATGGGGCATTCGATGCCGAGATCGCCACGCGCCACCATGATCACATCCGAGGCGTCGATCATTTCGTCGATGTCGCGGACGGCCGACTGATCTTCAATCTTGGCGACCACCTGCGCTTTGCTACCGAGCGTCTGGAGGACGCGGCGCAGCTCCTCGACGTCGCTCTTTTGGCGCGCGAAGCTCAATGCGACAAAGTCGACCGCGACGTCGACGCCCACCTGCACATCCGCGAGATCTTTTTTGGTCAGCGGCGGCAAGTTCACGCGCACTCCGGGCAGATTGATGTGTCGCCGCGAGCCAAGCGTTCCCGGCGTGAGCACCTTCGACCGGATGCGATTCTGCTGTTTCTCGAGCACGAGCAGCTGAATCACTCCGTTATCGACCAGCACGGTGTCGCCGGCCGAGATGTCGTTCAC
>DASVRB010000519.1:0-1960 GCA_036388835.1 Thermoanaerobaculia bacterium
TTCACGAGTTCCTGCATCCTCTCTTCGATGCGGCGGAGGTCGTCGTCGGTGAACGGGCGATCGGTGCCGAAGTCGTAGAAGAAGCCGTTCTCGATGACCGGGCCGATGGTGACCTGCGTGCCGGGGAAGAGCTCCTGAACCGCGTGCGCCATGAGGTGGGCGGTGGAGTGGCGGATCGTGTCGATGCCGGCTTCGGTTTTCGGAGTGATGATCTCGACCTTCGCGCCGTCCGGAACGGGGGCGTAAACGTCGACCACCTTGCCATTCACTTTGCCGGCGATCGCGTCTTTCGCGAGCCGCTTGCCGATCGCCGCGGCGACGTCGGCGACAGTCGCGTTTTCAGCGACTTCTCGGATGGAGCCATCGGGAAGTTGTACGTTCATTCGAAACCTCGCAAAAACAGAAAAGACAGGGCGGGAGCCCTGTCTCACGATCGATTTGCTGGGATTTGCAACCGGAGATCAGAGACAGGGCGGGGGCGTGCTCGTGCCCGTCGTTCGCGTCTGTCCTGGAGTCGTGCGGCGCATAAGAGCCGTGCAGTATAGCACGGGGGCGGGGCCTCGGTGGCTGGTGACGCGGGGCCTCGGGTGCCTCGGTTCCTCGGTTCCTCGGGTTCCTCGGTTCCTCGGAGTTCCTCGGGTTCCTCGGAGTGACGAAGAAGTAATCGAACCGAGGAACCGAGGAACCGAGGCACCGAGGAACCGAGGAACCAAGCCCGTGCACTTTTCCACTCCCGGCGTTATCTTCTCCCCATCCCACTCTGCAGCATCGTTCCGCCGCACATTCTCAAGAGCATCGCCATGCGTGGCGATGACGATGATCGTCCGCGCGCGCAGGCGGCGCTCGCGTTGTCGGCGTCGCCGCGGCGGGAGCGGCAGGCAGTCGCGCAGTACGCCGGGGCGATCCTCATTCCGCGCCGCACGAAACTGCGCACGATCTTCGACGCCGGTCACGAACGCGACCTGCCGGGACGCATCGCGCGCACCGAGGGGGAGCGCATCACGAGGGATGTGGCGGTCGACGAGGCGTACGAATTTGCGGGGCGCACGTACGACTACTTCCGGCGCGTGCATGGACGCCGCTCGCTCGACGATCGCGGCATGCGGCTCGAGTCGAGCGTTCACTTCGGCGAGCAGTTCAACAACGCGCACTGGAACGGCCGCCAGATGATTTACGGCGACGGCGACGGCAAGTACTTTCATCGCTTCACCGCGTCGCTCGACGTGGTCGCGCACGAGCTGACGCATGGCCTCACGCAGTACGCCGCCGGCTTCGCGTTCAGCGGTCAGGGCGGCGCGCTCGCGGAACATTTCTCCGACGTGTTCGGCATTTTGGTGAAGCAGTACTGGTCGAAGCAGAGCGCCGCGAATGCTGACTGGCTCATCGGCGCGGAGCTGCTCACGAAACGGGTCAACGGTCTGGCCGTTCGCTCGATGAAGGCGCCGGGGACGGCGTACGATGACGAAGTGCTCGGCCGCGATCCGCAGCCGTCGCACATGCGGAACTACGTGAAGACGTCAGCGGACGATCGCGGCGTGCACGTCAACTCCGGCATCCCGAATCACGCGTTCTACCGCGTGGCCACGCTGCTCGGCGGCAACGCGTGGGACGTGGCCGGGCGGATCTGGTACGCGGCGTTGACGCGCGAGCTCGGGCCGCGCTCGCGGTTTCAGCATTGCGCCGCGGCGACGTGGCGTGCGGCCGGCGCGCTGTACGGCGCGGGAAGCGAGCCGCAGGCGGCGGTGCTCGCGGGATGGAGCGCGGTCGGCATCGAAGTGCCGACCGCGGTGGTCGAGCGCGGGCCGCGTCTGCGCGTGCGGGAGAGCACGCGCGAGACGTTCGATCCGCCCGCGCCCGGCGCGGAGTTACCGCTAATCGTCGTCCTCTAGCTCCTCGATCTCTTCGATCTCGGCCTCGGTTGCGCGGCGCGGTTTGCCGCGGCCGCCGCCTTCTTCCGCCT